>JBBSVP010000136.1:0-7969 GCA_038046745.1 Candidatus Hydrothermarchaeota archaeon | reverse complement strand
GGTATTAAGCAGCCCGGTAGTGTAGTGGTCAATCATGCGGGACTCTGGATCCTGCGACAGAGGTTCGAATCCTCTCCGGGCTATCACCTACTCCTCGGCAATCTAGTTAAATATAAATAAGAGTTTCATCCACCTCTAGTCGGATGAAGATACAGGAGATCAAGGTCAGGGACCGGGAGGTGACCCTCCTGACAGAACTCAACCTGATGGTCTTCTCCCTCCTCCTCATGGCCCTCTCCATCACCATCATCTACTTCCTCTGGAGAGGTGCAGAGACCAGGTTCATCGGCTTCCTGATAGGCTCTTCCCTCCTCACCTTGGCCGTCATCTTCGCGGTCCTGAAGAAAGGCCTCCTGCCCGAGGAGGAGGTTACGGCCGTTGAGTAGCCCAGAGAAGAAGGTCCTGACCATGGGGAGGAGGGCCTTCAGCGCCTCCATCGTCGCCGGAGCTATCGCTCTCTTCTCCCTCAGTTTCCTGGCCACTATAGTACGCTACCTCTGGCCCGCAGGGGAGAAGGCGGAGGGGAAGGCCGTGGAGATCGCCAGGGCCGGAGAGGTGGCCATGGGTACCGCCAAGGAGAAGTGGCTCTTCGAGGGCTTCCCGGCCATACTGGTGAATTTCCCAGAGGGCTACAAGGCCTTTGCAGTGAAGTGCACCCACCTGGGCTGCACCGCCGCCTGGAGGCCCGAGGGCTGGAAGCCCATCGGCTTCGCGAACCCGGTCCTCTTCTGCCCCTGCCACGACGGTGTATTTGATCCCAGGAGTGGGAAGGTCCTAGCAGGGCCGCCCCCAGCCGCCCTCCCAGAGATCCAGGTGGAGGAGCGGGGCGGGAAGATCGTGGCCACGGGCTGGAAGGACCCGGCCTTCGTCAAGACGCTGGACGTCTACAGGAAGTGAGCCGCGAAAAGTATTTATAAGAAGAGCGAGGTATCCTACGCCCATGCCCAGAGCTAGGATCGCTCTCATTGCTATCCTCCTCGCTTTCCTCGTCCCCACCGCCTGGGGGGAGGAGAACTCCTGCGTCGCCTGCCACTCCAATCCCACGGTCATCCAGTCCCTCCCGAGCCAGCAGACCTACTACTTCGCCGAGTGGTCGGCCTCCGTCCACGCCACCAACGGCATCACCTGCGATAAGTGCATGGGGGGCGATGCGACGAAGAAGGAGAAGGAACTGGCCCACGCCGCCCTGAAGAACGCTAGCGACCCCGGGAGTCCCGTCTACTACAAGAACATCCCCGAGACCTGCGGCAGATGCCATCAGGCCCAATACACGAACTTCACTCAGAGCCTCCACTACCAGCGGCTGAAGGCCGAGAAGCTGGGGCCCGAGTGCGTCACCTGCCACGGCTCCGTGGGGGTGAAGAAGGTGGACGCCATCCAGATCTCCAAGAAGTGCTCCTCCGTCTGCCACAACGAGATCATGGGGATCAAGCCCACCAAACCCGCCGAGGCGCGGGAGATATTGACCAGGGCCGAGGAAGCCGCAGCGAAGATAGCCCAGGCCCAGGTCATGGTGGGGGTCGGGAGGAAGGGGGGCGAGGACATGACCAAGGCGGAAGAGGCCCTCAAGGAGGCCTCGATCCAGCTGAAGCACAGCACCGGCATATGGCACCGCTTCGACCTGGACGCTTACCGGAATGAAGTGAAGGGCGCTTACGACTTAGCGGACCTGGGCTTCAACCTCGCCAGGGACGCCCTCCTCAAGGAGAAGAAGGAGGACACGACGGTCTACAAGGTGGCCATCGCCCTCCTGGTGATCATCCTGCTGGCTGCCGTCTTCGTCCTGAGGAAGAAGTAGCCCGATAGATTCTGGGATCTCCCATCCGCCTTCGAAAGAATTTTTTTTAAAAAGAAATAGCAGAATCCGACTCCAAACATTTATCTTATGCGAAAGAGACTGTAGGTCAGCACCTTATGGAGTCAGAGGAAAGCTTCCGGGGAGTGATCGAGGCCGCCGGCGATGCCATCATCATAGCCGATGGCGAGAGGAGGATCCTCCTCTGGAACCCGGCGGCCGAGCGGATCTTCGGCTACACTGCCCAGGAGGCCATGGGGCGGGAGTTCACCACCCTCATCATCCCCGAAGAGTACGGGGCGCGGACCCTCCGAGCCTTCGAGAAGGCCCAGAAGACAGGAAGGCTCGTGCACAAGCCAGGGCAGGTCGTCGAGGCGGTGGGCCTCCGGAAGGACGGGACCACCTTCCCCCTGGAACACTCCATCTCGATGGTGAAGATAGCCAGGGGGATAAGGTTCACCGCCATCCTGCGGGACATCACCGAGCGGAAGAGGGCGGAGGAGGAGATCAAGCGCCTCAAGGAGTTCAACGAGGCGATCGTCCAGAAGATGGAGGAGGGCATCGTCCTCACGGACCAGGAAGTGACCGTCACCTTCCTCAACCCGGCCATGGCGAGGATGCTGGGGTACCCCAAGGAGGCGCTCTTGGGGAAAAATCTCAGCGATCTCGTCTCTCCAGGGAACATGAAGTACCTGAAGGCGCAGATAGGGGGCCTCCAGGCCGCGGGGACCTCCATTCGGTTCGAATGTTCTCTCCTGACCAAAGAAGGGAAGGAGCTGGAGGCTATCGTCACCTCTACACCCATGCAAAAAGGGGAAGAGTTCCTGGGCGCCCTCTCGGTCTTCACCAAGCTCACCGAGGCTTCGATGGAGAAGGAGAGGGCCCTTGAGGCGACGCTTAAGTATAAGGTGGCCCTGGGGAACGCCTACCTGGACAAGGGGGCGAAGATGGATAGGGCCATAGAGGCCTTCAAGGACCTCCTCCGCATAGGCTACAAGGGGATGGTCATCACCCGGGAGCATCCTGAGGCCTTCAGGGAGAAGCACGGCCTGGGGGCGGAGATCACCCTCCTCTGGCTCAGCCCCCAGGGCCTGGGGGTACCGGAACTCTCCCCCCACTTCCCCAGGCTGACCCAGATGATCACCGATCTCCTCGGCAGGAAGAAGGTCCTCCTCTTCGACGGCCTGGACTACCTCACGACCCAGAGGAACTTCGAGGAGACCATCGCCTTCGTCCAGCGCCTCAACGAGCTCGTCTATGAGCGCAAGGGGGTCCTCCTCTTCTCCATCAAACCGGAGCTCTTCACCCCCCAGCAGGTCGCGTTGATCGAGCGGGAGACTCAACCCCTGGAGCCCCGCAACATAGCCGAGCTCTCCGAGGACCTCCGCGAGATCCTTGAGTTCATCTATCGGGAGAACCGGGAGGGGCGGAGGCCTACCCACAAGGAGATCAGCAATCGCTTCGGGTTCAGCCGGATGACCCGCCTGAAGAGGCTGAAGCGGATGAAGGCCCTGGGCCTCCTCGCCGAATCCAGGCGGGGGAACTTCAAGGTCCTGGAGGCGACGGAGAAGGGGAGAGAGCTCCTCTGACTTACATACCTTTACCTACCTTTACCTACTTTTGGCACCAGCATGATGGGCAGGTCAAGGGCCAGTTAGTATCATGGTGAGGTGGAGTTGCATAACGAGTCACTCATGGGTCGGGAGGGTGTGTTATGAGATACCTCAGAAGCGCCTCTGGTCCTCCATCCTGAAGTTCCTCTACGCCTGGTCCCTCCTGGCCGTCATCGTCTGGAGCCCTATCTACTCCTACGCCGCCGGGGGGTGGGTCGTTCCTGCATACGGTCTTCCGGTGTACGACGTTACCTACTCCTCCACCCCTGGGAAAATCCCCTATCCCCTGAAGGTTGGGGATACCTATACCTTCACTACAGAGTCCCAGAACCGCATGGTCTATCTCACCTTCCTGGTAGCGGAGGAGGCGGGGGACGGCTTCCTGATCCATGCCACCTACAGGGTGGTGCGGTTCCCCTCCCAGGCAGACGGGATCGAAATCATCTATCCCGCCCCTGAGGTCCAGGTGGAGGAGTTCTTGGTAGACGGTTGGGGGCACCCCCTGGAGGAGACCTATACCTCTTGGCACTGGGCCTCCATCTGGTCCCAGTAGGCACCCCTAGAACCACTTGCTCAGGTCCTCCTGCTTGACCCCCTCCTTCAGGTAGTCCTTCGTGTAGCCCATGGCCTCGATGATCCGCAGGACGGCGGGCAGGATCTGGTTCTCGATGTAATACTCGGGGTCGTAGTCCTCCAGCTTTACGAACTCCGCGGGCTCGGCCCTCTTGGTGATGAGGCCGGTTCCCTTGGTGATGACGTAGCCTACGATCATCCCAGGATGGATCTCCACCCCCCTCTTCCTCAGCTTCTTCGCCGCCTCGGCGTGGGGCTCCAGGTTCTTGTAGCTCTCCGGCACCTTCGTCAGCTGCGTGTATATGGTTATATCCTCCAGGGTGATGCGCCTCTGCTTTATGTCCTCTATGACCTCGCGCACGATGCCGGCCGCCTTCTCCGGTGAGGCGTCCCTGAGGAGGGCCCCCAGGACCCGCTCCTGGGTCCTCTTGGCGATGGGGGCCCAGTCGCGCCTGACGAACTCCAGCCCCTTGACCGTCACCTTCCCCTGCTCGTCTATGAGCGCATAGCGCTTCTTGGTGACAAAGATGCCGCGCCGGTAGTAGCCCTCGTAGTCCAGCTCTATGATCCCGGGCAGCGAACGGTTAACCCTCTCCAGGAACTTCATGGCCTCATCCTTCCTCTCCCTCGGGACGATGAGGAAGAGGGAATCCGTATCCCCATAGACCACCTCGAAGCCGAACTCCTCCTCGGCGATGGCCATCACCTTCTTGATGTACATCCGGGCGAAGGCGGCCACGGACTCGGCGCACTCCCTTTTGTACCACCTCGCCCTGGGATATCCCATATACCCATAGAAGCTGTTGGCCAGGAGCTTGAGGGCCGTCTGCTCCACGTCCAGGATCTTGCGCCGGTAGGGGTCCCCCTCCTCCTTCATCTTCTCCTTCACTCGCCTGCGGCGCTCGATGAGCCCTTTGAGGATGGACGGTATGAATCCCACCCGCTCCTGGGCGAAGGAGTACTCAAGCCCAGGAACTACGTTCACCTTCCCCCCTTTCGGGACTAAGGTGGAGGGGTCTATGTTGTGGGTGACTATCACGCTGGGGTAGAGGCTCCGGAAGTCGAAGACCGCTATATACTCGCTGATCCCCTTCTTCGGCTCCTTGACATAACCGCCTGCGTAGGTCTCCTCCATCCGCTCCGCGAACTCCTCCCCATAGGCCCTGTTGGGCAGGAGCTCGTTGGCACCCGAGGCCTCCCGCATCAGGAGCCATTCCACCAGCTGGCCCGCCGTCATCCTGGCGACGTCCTGGAGGGGCTGCTTTACCAGGCGGGTGAGGGTGTAGTAGAGGGGGAGGAACCGCTCGCTCAGCTCCAGGGTCACGGCGGCATCCTCCATGGAATAATCGATGAAGCGGACCAGCTCCCCCTTCCCCTCGTCCCAGTACCTCCAGAGGTCCTCCCCCGGGAGCTTCTCCTTCTCCCTCCCCAGGAGCGCCTTCACGACGTTCTCCAGGACGTAGCTGTTGAGCCTCACCTGCCTCCTGATGATGGGGTATATATCCAGGTGGGGCCTCCCCCTAATCCTGGCCTCGGGTAGAGAGGTCCTCCCCTCCAGTCTCACCTCACTCCCGTCCCGCCCCAGGGCCAGCTTCAGGTTCAGCTTCTTGAGCCTCTCCACGATGTACGGAAAATCGAAGTTGTCGGTGTTGTAGCCCACCAGGATGTCCGGATCCTCCCCAGCCATCACTCCCTCCAGCCCCTTCAGGATGGCTGCCTCGTCCCCCATCACCTCCACGAACTCCATGGGCTCTGGGGGTGCCTTCCAGGTTAGGACCTTCCTGAGCCCGGTGCTCGTGGCCATGGATACCATTATAATCGGGTCCACTTCCCCCCGGGGGGCGCCCTTGGGGTTGTAGACCTCCGTATCCAGGGCCATGACCTTGAGCTGCGGTGGTTCCTCGACTACGGGAACCACTTTCTTGATGTGGAGGAGCCCCCCCGCCTCCTCCCCCTCCACCTCCACCATCTCCAAAGGGCTTAGCCCTCTGTCGATGAGGTAGCGGCGGACGAAGAGGATGTCATGCTCGTATATGCCCGAGACCCCTTCCACCTCCTTTATCCTCTCCCTTATCTTGGGGACGTCCTGGGGGTGCTTGACAACCACCCTCAGGGCCTCCACATCCTTCCCCAGGAGGCGCTTCTTCTCGGGCATGACCTCCACAACCCTCCCCTCCGTGGGCGCCTCCCTTATCCTCCTGGCCACCTCCCCGATATCCCCCGTGGGCAATACGTAGAAGTAGGGGGCGAAGGAGGAGTCGAGACCTATCAAGGTCTTATCGCCGTCCCTGAGGAAGAGGCGGATCACCGCCCTCTCCTCCTGGGTCTCATAGTCTATATCGAGGAGGAGGGCCCGTCTCTTCTCAGGCATCGCTCTTCCTTGGACCCCGATTCTATAAATTCTTTGGGGAAGGCCAGAAGTTAGAGCACACTCCATCCTTTTAGAAATGCCTTTTCTATCCACGTTCAGGATGCGAGAGTTGTTGAGAGGAGAACGTTCTTGGTAAAACTTTATATACTTATAAAGCCCAAGTGATTAGGGGGATACTAGGAGGGGGCGAAGGGAAGAATTATCGATAATCATTTCGCTTTTGAATTTATAGAATAGAAAATAATGGATTTGGGGGGGAAGTGGTGTTTAAAAGCCGAAAAGGGAGGCTTCAACTCACCTTCGCTACAGGCTTAGTTCTAAGTTTCTTGCTACTGGCAGGAGGGGTTGCCGCTGAAGAAGTGGCCGTTGAGGTCTGGAACCGCACCTACGACGGCGGAGGCTATGACGAAGCCCACGGCGTTGCGGTGGATGTTAGCGGCAACGTCTACGTGACAGGCAACTCTTTTCTCGGTGGAGACACCGATTATCACACCATCAAGTACGACTCCAATGGAAATGAGGTCTGGAACGCCACTTACGACGGCGGAAGCTCTGACGGAGCCAACAGTGTTGCAGTGGACGCCAGTAGTAATGTCTATGTAACAGGCAACTCTTTTCTCGGTGGAGGCGCCGGTTATGATTATTATACCATCAAGTACGACTCCAACGGGAACGAGGTCTGGAACCGCACCTACGACGGCGGAGGCTATGACATTGCCAATGGTATTGCGGTGGACGCCAGCGGCAATGTCTACGTAACAGGCGGCTCTTTTCTAGACGGTAGCCCAAACTATCACACCATCAAATACACAATAAATCAAATTACAACTCTCGACGTCGTCCTGATAGCACCGGCGGTGGTCAACGTCAGCTCCAACTTCACGGCCTACGCCAATATCGGCAACATCGGCAATGCCACTGCCACCAACGTCACGGCCACTCTCATCGTTCCTCCCAACATCACCTCTTTCACTCCGCTGACCCAGTCCTTTGGGAACCTGAGCAACGTATGGCCCGCTAACGTGATCAGCTGGAACTGGACCCTCCACCCGTCGGCCCCCGGGAACTACACCCTACTGATCAATGTCACAGCGGCCAACGCCCCCCCGGCGACCAACTCCACCAGCATCTCCGCCGTGAGCCCCGCTCCCCCGCCCAATGTTCTTCCAGTAGCCAACGCCGGCCCTGACCAGACGGTGAACGACACCGACGACAGCGGCTTCGAGAACGTCACCCTCAACGGCTCCCTGAGCTTCGACCCAGACGGCGTGATAATCAACTTCACGTGGCTGACCAACGGCGACCTGAACGCCCCCACCATCATAGGCAGAGGCGAGGTGATCAACGCCAACTTCAGCGTCGGGGTCCACAACGTGACGCTGAACGTGACCGACGACGACGGCGCCTCAGACACCGACTCCGTGCTCGTGACCGTCAACGCCCCTGCATTGAACACGCCTCCTGGCGTTAATGTAACCGTGACCAATCAAACCGCCGGGGTTAATTTGACCTTCAGCAACGTGACCGAAGGCGGTCAGACCTCAGTCAACGTTTCGAGCACGGGTCCATCTCCGCCCGGCGGCTTCAATCTCTCGGGTAACTACTACGAGTTCACTA
>JBBSVP010000135.1:0-2601 GCA_038046745.1 Candidatus Hydrothermarchaeota archaeon | reverse complement strand
GGCCCCATCCCCCAGGAGGATTGGATCCCCGGGCTTCACCGCCTCGACGATCTCTGGCAGGGGGACCTGGACCATCTCCTCACTCCCTTCCATCTCCAGGGTGGTGATGGTGAATATATTCCCCGCCCTCAGCTCCACCTCCCTGCCCCTCAATCCTCCAGTCCTGATCTTCGGCCCACCCAGGTCCTGGAGTATGCCCACGGTCCTCCCCAGGGCCCCGGAGGCGGACCTGACCCCTTCCATCCTCTTCAGGTGCTCCCCGTGGGTGCCGTGGGAGAAGTTCAGCCTGGCCACGTCCATCCCTGCCCTCACGAGCCCCTCCAGTATCCCAGGGCCGTCGCTGGCAGGGCCCAGGGTGCAGACGATCTTGGTTCTCCTCATATCCCCCTCAGGATAGATGGGCGGGACGGGAGTTAAAGTTATCGGAACGCAACCCTAATAAGCCAGGTGTATGGAGTCTCTGGGTATGAGGGAGATAGCCTACAAGCACGCCCTGAGGAACGCGGTGGAGCACGGGGGGGCGGAGGAGAAGGCGGTGCTGGGAAAGGTCCTGGCGGAACTCCCTGAGTTGAGGAAGAAGGTGCCGGAGGTCCTCCCAGTCGTCAGGGAGGTGGTGGCGGAGGTGAACCGCCTCTCCCCGGGGGAGAGGGAGGAGGGGCTGAAGAGGTTCACCTTCGTGGAGCAGCGGAAGGAGGAGAGGCGGGGCCTCCTGGAGCTCCAGGACGCCGGGAAGGTCGTCCTGCGGTTCGCCCCCAACCCCTCTGGCCCTCTCCACCTGGGGCACTGCAGGGCCGCCATCCTCAACGACGAGTATGCCAGCCGGTACAACGGAAAGCTCATCCTGAGGCTGGAGGACACGGACCCGGCACGGGTGGATCCTAGGGCCTATGGGATGATAGAGGAGGACCTGGCCTGGCTTGGTGTGGCGATCCACGAGACCATCGTCCAGTCGGAGCGTCTGGATATATACTACGAGCATGCCAGGCGGCTGGTGGAGATGGGGAAGGCCTACGTCTGCACGTGCCCCTCCGAGGAGTTCCAGAGACTGCGGGTCGCGAGGAAGGTCTGCCCATGCAGGGCCTTGACAAGGGAGGAGAACCTAGGACGATACGAGAAGATGTTCGCCGACTACAGACCTGGGGAGGCAGCCCTCAGGCTGAGGACGTCCCTGGACCTCCCGGACCCGAGCATGCGGGACTTCCCCATCCTCAGGATCACCGACGAGCCCCACCCCAGGGTCAAGGGGAGGAGGGTCTATCCCCTCATGAACTTCTCGGTGGCCGTGGACGACCACCTCCTGGGCCTCACCCACGTCCTGAGGGGGAAGGACCACATAGCCAACACCCGGAAGCAGGGGTTCGTCTACCAGTACTTCGGCTGGGCCATGCCCCGCTTCATCCACTACGGCCTCATGAAGATCGAGGGGCTGGAGCTGAGCACGTCGGGCATGGCCCGCGGTATAAAGGAGGGGCTCTACGAGGGATGGGACGACGCCAGGCTCGGGACCCTGCGGGCCATGAGGCGGCGGGGTATCCAGCCCGGGGCCATTAGGAAGGTCATGATAGACGTGGGGACCAAGGAGAGCGACATAAGCTTCAGCTGGAAGAACCTCTACGCCTACAACAAGGAGTTCGTGGAGCCCATGGCGGACCGCTACTTCTTTGTCCAGGAGCCCCAGGAGCTGCTGGTGGAAGGCTGCCGGGGGATGGAGGTCCATGCGCCCCTCCACCCCGACCACAAAGAGAGGGGGAAGAGGAGTCTCTCCATAAAGGCCAGGGACTCCCATTGCATCGTCCATGTATCGAAACAGGACCTGGATATGCTCCGAGTTGGGGATGTGGTTAGGCTGATGGAGGCCTTCAATATAGAACTCTTGGAGAAGGGGCCCAGCGCAAAGGCTAAGGTCCACAGCCAGGGCCTGGAAGAGGCCAGGAGGCTGCGGGCGAGGCTGATCCACTGGGTACCCGAGGATCATGTAAGGGTCAGGGTCGTGGGACCAGAGGGGGTCTCCGAGGGCTATGGGGAGGAGGGGCTCAGGGGGGTGGCTCAGGATAGCATGATACAGTTCGAGAGGTTCGGTTTTGTCAGGGTAGACTCCAAGGGGGAGGAACTGGTGGTCTACTTCGCCCACCGCTGAGGGATATGAAGGCGGCCCCTGAGTGCGCCAGCTGCCTGGTGAAGGTCTTCACCCACGAGGCCTCCCTGGCAACCGAGGACCCGAGGAAGAGGGAGAGGGTGATAAGGTACCTCTACGCCTACCTGGCCAGGAACTTCTCCCTCTCCAGGGACCCCTACTCCAGGATGGGCCCTGCCCTGGAAGGGATCGTGAAGAAGGTCACGGGTTCAGATGACCCATACCAGGCTCTGAAGGAGGAGGCCAACGCCAGGGCCAAGGAGCTCCTTAGTGGGGCCGAGATAGGGGACCTCCGGCTGGCTATAAAGTACTCCCTCGCTGGGAACGCGCTGGACTTCGTCCACATAGCCCCGGAGGATGCCTATCGTATCATGAGGGAGACCCTGGAGGAGGGGCTGGAGATAGATGATACGGAGGAGGCCGTGAGGCTCATAGAGGGGAGCAGGGAGATAACCTTCGTGGGGGAC
>JBBSVP010000134.1:0-2038 GCA_038046745.1 Candidatus Hydrothermarchaeota archaeon | reverse complement strand
GTTATCTCCTTCATGCTTCACCTAAGCTATCTTGGACTTTGTGACGATGGGCGTGGAGCCGGAGAGGTAGCTCTCGGCTACGGGGTAGTTCGCCAGGTTGACGGAGTAGTACCTCTTGAAGGAGTACTCTATGTCCTTCATGACCTCCCTGGCGAGGGCCTCGTTCACCGGCGGGGAGGACCAGAGGGTCCTGCCCTGGACCACGTTCACGATCTCCCCGTCCTTGACCACGACCTCGCCCCCCTTTACGGTGTAAGCGGCCTTGGAGAACTTCTCCTCGATCTCGAGGTAATCGTTGGGGTTGAAGGCCCTTGGGTCTATGTCGTAGACTGAGACGTCGCCGTCCGCCCCCACGCCCAGGTGGCCCTTCGTCTCGGCCAGGGGCCCGAAGGCCCTGGCCGGGGCCGCGCGGGTGATGGTGGCGATCTCGTCCAGGGTGTACTCCCTATCCAGGGTCGGTAGTATCGTATGGTCTTGCACCGCCTTGTGGACCTCCGAGATGGTCTTCTCCCTGTACTTCCTGGACATGAGCCAGGCGATGATCCGCGGATACCTGAAGAAGGGGCCGCCGTTGGGGTGGTCGGTGGTCAGCATGATCTTCCAGGGGTCCTTGACCAGGAGCTCCACCTCCAGGCCTATGGCCCACTGGATGGAGGAGGAGGACATCTTGTTGGAGTAGATGAAGGGCGTGACTCCCGGCGCAGTCTCCATCTCCACGTTCTTGTTCACCCACTTCAGGTGGGAGAGGGACTGGAGGTAGTACTCCATGGGGCCGTCGGCCGTCATTGTGGTGGTCTCGTCCAGGGTGACGTTCCCTGAATCGATGGCCACGTTCTCCCTCTTGTTGACCTCCTTCACCACCTCGTCGGCCTTGGACTCGAAGTTCTTCCAGGTGTCGCCCCCGAAGCAGTGGAACTGGAGGTGGGTCAGGTGCATCACCTGCCGGTCGAAGGCAGGCTTGGTCCCGTTGGGGATCTTGAGGGTCTCGAGGGTGGTCACGTAGTTACCCAGCCGCCCCAGGTTGGTGGTGTGGAGGTGGATGGAGTGGGGCAGCCCCAGGCGCTCGTTCACCTCCATCAGCCCCCTAATGATCTCCCTGGGGGTTATATCGAAGTTGGGCACCGGATCGTCCAGGGAGGTGCAGTTCTTCCCCCAGCCCCACGCCTCGGTCCCCCCCGGGTTGACGACCTTTATAGCCAGCCCCTTGGTGGCCTTGAGGAGCCAGGCGACGTAGGCGGCGCACTTGTCTATGTCCCCTTCCTTGAGGTACTTGTAGATGAACCAGTTCCCGTCCGTCAGGGCGTAGGCCGCCTTGTCGGTCATGGGGATGTCGTGGAGCTCCTCGTGGGTATGCTTGGCCATGAGGGGGGGCATTGCAGGTGTGAAGGTGGTGGTGTAGCCCATCTTGGAGTAGAGGTAGCCCGTCATGAAGGCCGTGGGGTTGGCGAAGCCCGCCCCCGAGCGGGTGAGGGGGGTCCTGGGCATGATGAGCTTGAGGCGGTCCTCGGGACGGAGCATGCGTCCCATGTTCACCTTCCCGCCCGCTATGTGGGAGTGTATCTCCACCCCACCTGGCATGACGAGCCTGTTGGCCACGTCGATCACCCGGGCCTTCCGCTCGTTCAGCTTCTCCACTATCTTGCCGTTCTCTATGAAGATGTCCTTCTTCTCCCCCTTCATCCTGTTCCGGGGATCGTATACGATGCCGTTCTTCAGGATAAGGCTCATCTAGGGCCTCGCGTTCTTGACCTTGAGCTGCTCGGCGTAGAGGGTCCGCATAAGCTCCCTGGCCCCCAGGACCTTCTCTCCCCTGGCCGCCTCGACCTTGGCAGGGATGCCCTTGAAGGATGGCATGCCAGTGGAGTTGGTGTCGTGGTCCGTGAGGTAGTTCGCCCAGGGGCCCATGGGGATGAATATGATGGCCTCGTGCGGATATTGCCGGGATTTGACGGCCCTGACGCTCACGGCCCCCCGCTCGGTGGAGACCCGGACCGTGTCGTTCTCGTTCACCCCGAGCTTGGCCATGTCGCTGGGGTCG
>JBBSVP010000133.1:0-1867 GCA_038046745.1 Candidatus Hydrothermarchaeota archaeon | reverse complement strand
CAGCGGCTACGAGGGCCCCCTTCTCGGCGCTGTAGGCCGCCGCCCTCTCCTCCATCCATCTCTGCAGGTTCTGGAAGGAGATCTCACTCCGCTTCTTCTCAGCCTCATGCTCCTCTTCGAACTTCTGGAGGAGTCTCCGCCTCCCCTCATCGGCCTCTGCCAAGAACTTGGACTTTTCATCTTTATAAGCAGCTCTCTTCTCTTCCAGCGACTTCTGGAGTTCCTCGATGGTCTCCTCCCTCTTCTTCTTTACGGCAGCCAAGTCCGCCTGGAACTTCTCCATCAACCCGGCCTTCTCCTCTTCCCACGCCCTCGACCTCTCTTCCCTCTCGGCCTCCAGATCCGCCACCCGCTTCTGGAAGTGCTCTATCTCGTCCTTCAGGGCAGTGAGCTTGAGCATCTCCTCCTCGTAGGCCTTGGCCTTGGTAGCGAAGGTCTCTGCCGTCTCCATCTCGCCTCCAGTGATCCTCTCTCGGAGCCCCCCTTCTTCGGAGGGGCGGGAGGGCTCCCTGGTGACGGACTCCGCCTCCCTCAGCACCGCCTCTTCTCTCTCCTCTTCGCCTCCGACCTCCGTCTCTTCTTCAATCCCTCCCTCCACCGACCCTTGGCGCTCCTCCGTTGCCTCTGACCTGCGCCTCAAGATAGAAACCCCAAACAGGATGGCCATGACCAAGACTAGAAGTAACCCAACTATCACCGGGTCCGGCATAATTTGAGAGGGACTTTGGGAACAGATAAACCTTTCGTTATAAAGGCTCGAACCTACCCCAGGTCTGGCCCTGCTGGCCCGCTCTTGAACCTCTCCATGATGTGCTTGTAGAAAGCCCCATCCCCCCGCTCACTTCTGGACAACCTCTCCAGGATGAGCTCAGGCGTGGACCTGGCGATCCTGTTCAGGACCGGGTTCCTGTCAACCACGAGGTTGAGGGCCTCGTCCAGGCCCGTGGCCTCGATCCCGTCCACCCTCACACCCTCCAGGGGCTCTATCTCACTGCCCAGGTGGGTCACAAGGGCCACGAGAACCCCCTCCTGGTCCCTAAACCACTCCAGGAGGGCAGATATTATCTTGGCCGCGGCTCCCGGCTCCGTCACCGCCTCGATCTCGTCGGCCAGGATGAGTCTCTTCCCTCCCCCCTGCCCCAGGCCAGCGAAGGCCCTGAGGAGCGCCTCAAAAGCGCCGGCGCTTGTATCGCCGCGCCCCTTGCCGAAGTAGTAGACCTTCTCCAGAAGGGGGATCTGGGCCTCTTCTGCCAGGACGGGCAGTCCCGATTGGGCCATCACCTGGATCTGGGCTATGGTCTCTAGAAGACTTGTCTTCCCGCCGGAGTTCGCCCCCGTGATCACCACCGCTCTTTCTCCCTTTGAACCCTCCAATCTCACTCCGGACTCCCCCAGGCAGTAGCTCACTGGTTGGACCTTCTGTCCCCCGGCTGCCAAGAGGAGGTGCTTGGCGCCTATGAACCCTATCCCCTGGGGCCCGGAGAAGCGAGGCACCTTCGCTCCGTGGGCAACGGAGAAACGGCCCAGGGCCAGGAGGAGGTCCAGTTTCAGCGCCTTGGCGACGGTCCTGACTATGTTCTCCCTATGCCCTCCCAGGTACCTGGCCAGCTCCTGCCGTGCCTTGAGCCCTGCCCTGGCAGCCTCCCTAAGCAGCCATTCCTCGATCTCCTTGTTTCGCTCTTCGGAGGCCTCCAAAGGATATCTCATCTCCCCTGCTAGGAGGCCTGTGAAGAGGAGGGCCTCGTCCCCCAGCCCCAGCCTCTCGGCGCAGGTCCTCTCCCACCCCGTCGCCACATCCGTCAGTGCCTTCGCGAAGTCCTTGGGCAAATGCCTGTATAGATCGCCGCTCTCCCCAGCCTTCGATAGA
>JBBSVP010000132.1:0-5977 GCA_038046745.1 Candidatus Hydrothermarchaeota archaeon | reverse complement strand
GCCCTCGAAGTTGGACCTGATGGCCAGGACCTTATCCCCGGCTTCCCACTGGAAGCTCCAGCTCACGGCACCGGAGTGGAGGTTGGAATGGAGGTCCCTGCAGTTGACGAAGGGCCTCAACCTCAGCTCGAAGGGCTCGCCGGCATTGAAAATCCTGTACGATATCACCACTGCGTTCTGGCCGTGGACCGGGGCCACCCTCTTCTCGATGAAGGCCTCCTCCAGGGCGTAGTGGAACGCCGGAACATAGCGGAAGCGGAAGAGGGTCTGGTTGGCGAAGCCCCTGGGGTGGACGGCCCCGGGATATAGGTTCGTGGAGAGGTCGTAGCTCCCGCCGCTGGTGATTACCCGCTCCTCCACCTTGGAGAGGAGGAGCCACCTCCTACCCTCGATGGCGGCCACCAGGAGGCCGTGATATTTTCGTGTATTGGCCCCGATGATCGTCGAGGATGCATACCCGCCCAGCCCGTTCCCCAGGAGCCACTCGTACCCCTTCCCGGCCTCGTAGCTCAGGAAGGGCTTGCCGTAGTCCATGGTTACTCTTTGGTGGGTGGGTTATTTAACACTTACACGATGCTAGCGAAAGGGAGATATAACTGGCAGGTGTTGATTGAGAATAAAAGACGGAGATCGGCGTTAGTATACTATGCGGAAGGATAACACCGAAGAGGTAGCAACGTTGAAGAGAAGCAATGTTGTTGTAGTATTGGACGGGGGAATCCATGAGTTCTAATGACCGGATAATATTAGATAACGTCATAGAACAAAGAAAGCAACAAATTGCTCCAACTCTTTCCGATAGCGACTACTTTGAATTGTTCACTGCGGAGCAACTATTAAAAGATTTTGATCTCTCGTACGACGAAATAGAATCAGGAATAATAGGTGGTGGTGGAGACGGTGGAATTGATTCCATATTTATTTTCCTTAATGAATATCTATTACAGGAAGATACAGATTTATCTGGTTACAAACGTAATGTAAAGATTGAAATGCATATAATACAGTCTAAAATGGAAAATAGTTTCTCAGAATCTCCAATGGACAAATTTACTGCTGTTACAGACGATTTATTGGATTTTTCTAAGGAACTTAGCGATTTTACTACCGTCTATCATAAAAATCTATTAGAAACCATAGAAAGATTTCGTTCAGTCTATAAAGAATTAGCTGGAAAATTTCCAACATTAACTATATACTATTATTATGCAAGTAAAGGAGATAAACCACACCCCAATGTCCAAAGAAAGGTGCAAAGATTAGCAGAAGTTGCTAAAAGATTGTTTTCATCCGTTCAAGTCGTTTTCACTTTCATTGGATCACGCGAATTACTGGATCTAGCACGGCGCTCTCCAAAAATAACTTATCCTATAATCTTGGCAGAAAATCCAATTTCATCCAGTGGAGCGGTTGGTTATATCTGTTTGGTTCGCCTAAGTGAATTTTTTAAATTCATAACCGATGAAGAAGGGAAGTTACACCGAAACCTCTTTGAAGCAAACGTGCGTGATTATCAAGGAGGAACTCAAGTAAATGATGAAATCCAAAAAACGCTGAAAGAACCACAACCAGAAGATTTTTGGTGGCTTAACAACGGTATTACTATTGTTGCAGCAAAGGCAAATGTGAGTGGAAAGACATTGATGATGGAGGATCCGCAAATAGTAAACGGTCTGCAAACATCCACCGAAATCCATAGATATTTTACTACTCAAAAAACACAAGATGACCCCCGTAATGTTCTTATCAGAGTTATAGTCCCTAATGAACCCGAAAGTAGAGATCGCATAATAAAAGCAACTAACAGTCAAACCGTTATTCCAGTAGCTTCACTTCGTGCAACAGAAAAAATACATAGAGATATTGAGGAGTACTTTAGCTCTCATGGAATTTTCTACGATCGGCGCAAGAATTTCTTTAAGAATGAAGGGAAACCAATCGCGAAGATCGTTAGCATACCATATCTTGCTCAGGCCGTTATGTCCATAGTTCTGCAACGACCGAACAGTGCACGTGCCAGGCCGTCTTCGTTACTCAAGAATGACGCTGAGTATAGAAAAGTCTTCTCGTCGGACTATCCAATAAATCTCTACTTCGTTTGTGCTACCCTGATGAAGCACGTTGAAACTTTTCTAAAATCAGAGACCGCTTCACTTGATCCAAAAGACCGTAATAATCTTCGGTTTCACGTAGCAATGTATGCAGCAGCTCTTCTCACCGGCAAAATGGATGCCGATCCCAGCCAGCTTGAAAAGATTACAATCTCGGCTGCCGATGAAGCATTTCTGTTGAGTTGCTTGAACGAGGTCCGTTCGATTTACGAAAGATTGGGGGGTAATGACCAAATTGCCAAAGGACCGGAGTTTGTCCAGGAACTTAAGCAATGCCTTTCATCATGCCTGATAAAATAATCCATTAGTCCCTCCTCCGCAACATTTAAAACCCCCAGCCTCAAGGCCTCCCTACGCCCTTTGAGCTCAAGGCCCCGAGGCCCCGCTCTCCAGCCCCCTCCAGGCCCCAGGAAGAGATAAGTACTGCGAGTTGCCATAAGAGACTAGGGCCGAGAGATGATAAAGAAAGGCGAGTTCCAGAAGTTTGAGAGGGAGTTGGTAAGGAGGGAGAAGGCTGACATCATGAAGAACCTGCGGATCGTCTCCGCCCTCTACGACGAGGCGGTGGCCCTCGGTGCGCTCCCGGGGAAGGACCCCCTCGAGGGGCTGGAAGTGGATATAAAGATAGCCAGGGTAGTCAACAGTGTTCCAAAGACTGCTTGAGGAGCTGTCCCGGGAGCTGACCCGGGCCTCGATCCCCTACATGGTGATCGGCGGCCAGGCCGTCCTCCTCTACGGGGAGCCGAGGCTGACCAGGGATATAGATATAACCCTGGGGATCGGAGTGGAGGGGCTGGACAGGGTCAGGGAGGTCGCTTCGGGCATAGGTCTCAAAGCCCTCAAGGATGACAAAGGTTTTGTGGAGAGGACCATGGTCCTCCCAGCCATAGACGAGAAGAGCGGCATCCGGGTCGATTTCATCTTCTCCTTCTCCACCTACGAGAGGCAGGCGATAGAGAGGGCCAAGGACGTAGACCTGGGCGGGGCCAAGGTGAGGTTCGCCTCCCTCGAGGACGTGGTCATCCACAAGGTGGTTGCGGGCAGGGCCCGGGACCTGGAAGACGTAAGATCGATCCTCCTGAAGAACCCGGACTACGACTCTCGATACATCGAGAGATGGCTGGGAGAGTTCGAGAGGTCGCTGAGAGAGAACTTCCTAGATCGGTTTAAAAAAATAGTGGAAGAGCTAGGATAGCCAGCAACCTTTATCAACCATAGCCTCAAGGGAACTCCATGCTCTTCGAGTGCAAGCTGGCCGAGGCCCAATTCCTCAGCCCGCTCCAGAACTTCGGGCCCGAGGCCCAGCCCATCGAGTACCGCCGAGATCTGCTCACCGGCCGGGAGTGCAGGATAAACGTCAAGAGGGCCGAGAGGGTGAAGCAGGCTCAAAAAGCATTCGACCCCGCGGAGATGGTGGGCGAGTCGGCGGCCCGGTGCTACTTCTGCCCCCAGAACCTGGAGGCCAGCACGCCCAAATTTCCTCCAGAGATAGCGCCGGAGGGGCGCTTCGCCGTGGGGGAGGCCACGGTCTTCCCGAACCTCTTCCCCTTCGCTAAATACCACGCCATAGCAACGGTCTCCAGGGCCCACTCCCTGGACCTTCACGAGTTCACGGAGGCCCAGATTGGGGACGGGCTCAGAGCCGGGATCGAGTACTTCAGGAGGCTGAAAGAAGCCGACAAAGGCCCGCTGCACGCCCTCTTCAACTGGAACCACCTCCCGCCCTCGGGGGCCAGCATCATCCACCCCCACGTCCAGCTCCTGGCCGACGGGAGGCCCACCTCCACCAACGCCCTCTACCTGGAGGCCAGCGAGTATTTCCAGAAGGAGAACAAGAGGAGCTACTGGGCGGTCCTGGCCGAGGAAGAAGGGAAAGGGGAGAGGGCCATCGGGCGCATGGGGGCGGTCCACTTCCTGGCCAGCGCGGTGCCCTTCGGGAACAACGAGGTGACGATCGTATTCGAAGGTGCGTCCAATATCCTAGACCTCCAGGAGAAGCAGGCGACGGACTTCGCCAGGGGGATGAAACGCCTCCTGGATGGGTACGGCAGGATGGGGGTCAAGAGCTTCAACCTCACCACCTTCACCGGGCCCCTCGGAGAGGGGCGGGAGGACTTCTGGCTGAACATGCGCCTGATATCGAGGCCCACGCCCAACAGGTACTACACGGCCGACGCGGGCTTCCTGGAGCTGCTCCACTCGGAGAGGGTAGTGGAGTCCATGCCCGAGAGGGTGGCGGAGGAGCTGAGGAAGGGCTTCTAGAAACTCCCGTCCAGCTCCACCGTGAGCGGGAGCTCCTTCAGGGCCTTCAGATCCCCTGAGACGATGGCCTCGAAGATGGAGGGGTATATCTTGGCCCTCTCGTCCCACTCGTAGTACCTGGTGACGAACTCCCTGGCGTTCCGCCCCATCTCCTCGATCCGCTCCGGGTGGGAGAGGAGGAAGTCGATCTTCTCCGCCATATCGCGGGGGTCGAAGGGGTTGCACTGGACGGCGGTGACGTCCGCGATCATACGTTCCATGAAGCCCCCCGTCCCGTTTATGCAGGGGACGCCGCAGGCCCCGGCCTCCAGGTCGAACTGGCCGTGGGGCTCGTACTTGCTGGGCGCTATGGCCACCATCGCCTTGTTGATCTCCACAGTCTTCTCCTCAGGGGGAACCCAGCGGGTGGTGACCGTCACGTTCTTGCCCAGTCCCTCCCTCTTCAGCCTCTCGTCTATGTCCCGCTCCAGCTCCCCGCCCCCTATGAGCCTGACCCTTATATTGGGGCGTTTGGACCTCAGGAGCTTCACGGCATCCAGGAGCTCCATCACCCCCTTGACAGGGGAGAAGCGCCCTATGAAGACGACGTCGTACTCCTTGGCGAGGCCCTGCATGGGCCTGTAGACCTTCGTGTCCACGCCGTGGTGGATGGGGTAGGTCTTTTTTACTATCTCATCCACCTTCAGGCCGTGCATCCTCCCCACCTGGACCACCTCCTCCACCATGGTCTTCCCGACGGTGAAGCAGACCTGGGCCTCCTTGATCCCTATGGCCTCCATATCTCTTATGGTCCTGCTGCCGGCATAAAACCCGCCGTACCTGCTCTCCCGGGGGCCCTTGAGGGTGTGGACGATCCCCCCCTGCCTACCGGACTCCATGGAGTGGAGGAAGGTGACGAGGGGGCTCTTCTCGCACCGGGCCTTCCCGTAGGCGCCGGGTATGGCCATCCAGTCGTGGGCGCAGACGAGGTCGGGCCTCCTCCCGACCCTCACCTCCTGGATGGCGAAGGTGTAGTCCGCCAGGAAGGGGAGGTATGAAATTTCATTGGCGTGGGACCCGTTGAACTCCACCCCCGCCAGCTTGAAGGCGTTGGAGCACCTGGCCACCACCTCCTGGTGGGCGAGCCTGTAGAGAGGTCTCACGACCTTGTACCCGTCGATCTCCTCGTAGATAGGAAGATCTCTTCCTCTCAGGTGCCTCATCCCTATCCCCAGGATATCCACATGGCCCGAGATCCTGGAGAGGACCTCATCGGAGACGACGCCCAGCCCCCCCACGATGCCGTACTTCTTCCGCTCCTCGAACTCGGGGAAGCCGTAGGACGGGATCTCGTAGCTGTCCCACTCGACGCTCAGCCTGCTCAAGAGGGTACGACTCCCTTGGCCCTGACCTTCCTCTTGGGCTTGGGCTCCTCGGCCTTACGCCGGGCCTTTATGGCGGCGTGGGCAGCGGCGAGGCGGGCTATGGGCACCCGGAAGGGCGAGCAGCTCACGTAGTTGAGGCCCAGGCCGTGGCAGAACTCCACGGAGGAGGGCTCCCCGCCCTGCTCGCCGCAGATCCCCACCTTTAGGTCTTTCCTGGTCTTCCGTCCGTTCTCCACCGCA
>JBBSVP010000131.1:0-2019 GCA_038046745.1 Candidatus Hydrothermarchaeota archaeon | reverse complement strand
GATGGACCTGAGGGCCTCGTGGGCGGCCTTGAGGTCCCTCTCGGCCTCGTCCCACTTACCGGCCTTGGCCTCATCCGCGGCAGAGGTCAGGAGGCGATCCACCTCTCCCAGCTTGGCCTTGTAGGCGGTCACGTCGACCCCCTTCTCGGCCAGCCTATCCAGCCTCTCGTCCACCTGCTCCAGGAGGTGCCTGATCCCCCGCACCTGCTCCAGGATGCGGCCACCCCGTATGCTATTTCTAAGAAGCTTCTGGAGCTCCTGGAAGTCCTTCTGGATGTCCTTCACCAGAGCTTCCAGCTCCTGCTTCTCGGGGGTATTGCACCTCCCTGGGGGCATGTTCTGGGCTATGCAAGATGCGGCTGCGGCCTTCAGGGCCTCCACCAGTGCCGGCCTCTGACCCTTTATCTCTGCCAGCTTGGCCTGGGCCTCCGTGACGTCGGTGGCGTTGGAGAGCCTCCCGATGAGCTTCTCGTACTGAGCCACGTGGGCATCGAACTCCTGCAGGATGGCCCTGGCCCTATGGGCGTAGGTCTCGTTCAGGATCTCGGGCCTGGGCCTCGCAGTGGCGTTCCCGACCCTCCTCCTGGCCTCGTCCAGGTCCTTCCCCAGGACCTTCCGCCCTTCCTCCCGGAAGTCGTTGGCTATCCTCCGGGCATTGCTCACCGCCGGCCCCAGCTTCTCGTCGCTCCCGCCCTTGGTTATATCTTCTACGTCTTTAACGGCGGACTGGAAGTCGTTCCGCAGGGCGACAAGTCGCGTGGTATCGAGCCCCTTCTCCTTGGCGAAGGCGATCGTCTCGTCCATCCCTGCCAGGTGCTTTTCCAGGTCGTAGAGGACGCCGAAGGCTCTGGCCTTCCCTTTCTCTTTATCGAACTCCTTCTCTAGCTTCTTCTCTTGGCCCTGCCCTTCCTGGGCCCAGGCCGTGGCCATGCTGCTCATTAACATGAGCAATGCCAGGCCGAACATCACGAACCTTCTCATTGATTCACCTCCAAGAGGACCTCGTCCTCGACCTTACATGGGGGAAACTGACCATAGAGTTGTTGGGGAAACTATTTCAACTCTTCGTTGGACGGAGGCAACTTAAGCTCCTCACCGGGATAGAGCCGGTTCACCTTCCCCAGCTTCCGCCTCTTGACGAGCCCACGGCCCTCCAGCCTGTCGAGGATCTTACTCAGGCTTGATTTGGTGTACCCAAGGCGCTCCAGGAGCTCGTACTGCTTTATCCCCTCGTGCTTCACCACCTCTTCCAGGACCTGGCGCTCCCTCTCGTTCAGGATCTTGAAGGAGTCCATCAACCTCCGCTTCCTGTGGAGAATTAAGAATCGGGAGACCAGGAAGCCCAGGGGGATGGAGACCAGGAAGACGAGGGCCGGGAGGAGGAGGCTGCGCCAGCCCATGGACTCCTCGCCCCGGTACCTCACCAGGAAGACCTCGGGCCTATTTGCTACTAGTGTCTGCCTCCAGCTGAGGATTGGCACCCCCTCCTGCACCGTTATATTGGCCACCGGTATCGAGGCCTGGAAGCCCTGGGGGGCGTGGAGCTCAGCCCCCTTGGGGAGCTTGAGGAGGTGCTCGAACTCGGGGATATCCTGCCTTGGGGTGAAGACGAGCAGATACTCTCTATAGCCCTCCTTCTCCTTGATCTGCCCAGCGGCCCTTAGGTCGATCATCACCAGCCGCTCCCCTCCAGGCCGGAGGGGTGTCGAAAAATTGAAGGAGAGCCTCTGGTAGGCATCCCTGGCCACCTGGTAGGGGAGGGGGCCGTATGTGTCCCTCACCCCCAGGACCTCGGCCTCCGGCGGGAGGGAGAGGAAGCCCTGCCTGAGGTCCGGGGAGGCGTCCCCCTGGAGGGTTATGAAGAGCTCCTCCCTCACGATGTCCCCCTGGATCTCGGCCACGATCTTGTAGGACTTCAGCTCCACGGCCTGGGCCCCGGGGATGAGGAGGAGCAGGAGAAGGAAGCCTATAAGGAGGGCCCACATACCTTAAAAATACCTGCGCCGGGATTTATAGGTT
>JBBSVP010000130.1:0-5104 GCA_038046745.1 Candidatus Hydrothermarchaeota archaeon | reverse complement strand
GGCCCTGTGCCGGCATAGTGGACGGGGCGAGGGAGAGGGGGGTCCTCCTCAACTGCACCCACGAGACAGTCCTGCGCTTCCTCCCGCCCCTGGTCATCGAGAGGGCGGAGCTGGACCAAGTCCTCAGGGTCCTGGACGAGCTCCTCGCCAGGGAGGCCGGATGATAGAGAGGCTGATGAAGGGACGGGTAAAGGACGTTCCACCCTACGTCCCAGGGAAGTCCAAGGAGGAGGCGGCTAGGGGCTACGGCATGAGCCCCAAGGAGATCGTAAAGCTCGCCTCCAACGAGAACCCTCTGGGCCCCTCCAGGATCGCCCTGGAGGAGATAAGGAAGGCGGCCAGGGGCCTCTCCCTCTACCCTGACCCCGGGGCCGAGGAGCTGAGGGCCGCGATAGCGGAGTATGCGGGGGCAGGGAAGGAGAACATAGTCGTGGGGAACGGCTCCGACGAACTCATGGACCTCCTGGCCAAGGTCTTCCTCGGAGAAGGTGATGAGGTCGTGATACCCGTACCCACTTTCTCCCTCTACGAGTCCATCGCCCGCCTCTACGGGGCCAGGCCGGTCTTCGTCCCCCTCGGGAAGGGCTTCCGGTACGAGGCGGAGCCGATCGTGAAGGCTATAGGTAGAAAGACCAGGCTCGTATTCCTATGCTCCCCCAACAACCCCACCGGTACAATCTTGGAAGAGGCGGACCTCCGCCGCGTCCTGGAGGAGGAGGCGGTAGTGGTCCTGGATGAGGCCTACGTGGAGTTCGCGGACCGCTCCTACGTCCCCCTCGTGAGAGAGTACGAGAATTTGGTCGTCCTGCGGACTTTCTCCAAGGCCTTCGGCCTGGCCGGATTGAGGGTCGGGTACGGGGTGGCGGACGGGAGGGTCGCCAAAGCCCTCATGAGGGTCAGGCTCCCATTCAACGTCGGCCTCCTGGCCCAGATGGGCGCCATAGGCGCGCTCCGTGACAAGAGGCACCTGGAAAGGACCGTGGAGCTGGTGAAAAAAGGAAGAGAAGTGCTCACCAGGAGGCTCTCGGCCATGGGGGTGGAGGTCTATCCCTCGGGCGCCAACTTCCTCCTCCTGGACCTCCGGGGGCTGGGGAAGGGAGCCAGGGAGACGGCCGAGGCCCTCCTCAGGCGTGGGATCATAACCCGCGAATGTCAGAACTTCCGGGGGCTGGACGGGTACTACCTGCGGGTGAGCGTGGGGACCATGGCCCAGAACAGGCGGTTCCTCAGGGAGATGGAGAGGGTGCTGTCAGCCTAGGAAGAGGCTCTTGTGGAGGAACCTCAGGATATCGGTGGAGGTTAGGATCCCCACGGGGATCTGCTCCTGGGGCCTTGCCTTCGTCCCTCCCGGCGGCCTTCTCCACGGGGTCCTCAGGGTCCATGTCGAAGACTGCGATGAGGTCGTAGAAGGAGATTAGGTGGTGGCCACCGATATCACCCGCCGCGTCATGATGTCATTCACCTCCAGAACACCCCTATTTAATATCGGCGCCGCAGATATTTAACCAATGGGGGTCCTCTTCTACACCAGCGCCCACGGCCTGGGGCATGCGGTCCGGACTATGGAGGTGGCCAGGGCCCTCTCGGCCATGGGCATCCAGTCCACCGTCAAGGGCACCGCCCCCGGATGGCTCCTCCGCATGTACGGCCTGGACGGGAGGGCGCTGAAGGGCGACGGCGGAGTGGCCCAGAAGGGCCTGGACATAGACATGAAAGCCACCCTGGAGGAGCTGGCCTCCTTCCGGGCCTCCACGGAAGGGCTCATAGCCAGGGAGGTGGCCTCGGGAGGGGGCATCGATCTGGTCGTCGGTGATATGCCCCCTCTGGCCTTCGAGGTCTCCTCCCGCCTCGAGGTCCCGGGCATCGCCCTGGGGAACTTCTCATGGGATTGGGTCTACGCCTCCTACGCCCTCCGCCATCCGGCCTTCCACACCCACGCCCAGGAGGCCGCGGAGGCCTATAGGAAGGCGGACCTCCTCCTCCGTCTCCCCTTCTCCTGCCCCATGGAGGCCTTCAGGAGGGTGGAAGACATCCCCCTTATAGTAGGCCGGCCCACCCTCGGGAGGGGGGAGGTTATGCGAAGGCTGGGGGTGAAGCCCGGGAAGAAGATCATCCTCATCTCCTTCGGGCCGGGGGTCGAGGTGGGGTATGGGTCCCTGGAACGCCTGCCCTACCTCTTCCTGGTGATGGGCCTGGAGGAGGGCCGGGGGAATGTCATCGGGGTGGCAAGGGACTTCCTCCCCCACTGGGAGCTCGTCAACGCCTGCGACGCCGTGGTGACGAAGCCTGGCTACGGGATAGCTGCCGAGTGCGTTAGCCTGGGGAAGCCCCTCCTCTACGCCTCCAGGGACTTCCCGGAGGAAGGGGCCATCCTCAGCGAGGCGCTGAGGTATATACCAGTCATCCAGATACCCCGCCCGGAGCTGGCGGCAGGATCCCTGGGGCCCTACCTGGAGGAGGCCCTTATCGGCAGGGTGAGGCCGGGGCCGCCTACGGACGGGGCCGAGCGGGCCGCCGAGCTGATCAGAAAGTTCCTTTAGGATTATATATCTTGAGGGGGAACTTTCTATGGATGAGGAAGATCCCTGGGGAAGGAGCGGTGGAGGAGGCCATCCTGAAGGTCTTCCGGGAGAACACGGAGGTCAGGTCCCAGAAGGCCCTTCGAGCCTTGGTCCTGGAGCGCCTGAGGCAGAACGACGAGGAGTACACACTCTCGGAGGACCGGGTTCGGAAGCTGACGGCCCGGCTGGGCTTCCGGGTCCTCGTCCTGAAGAGAGCGTCCCGGAGGAAGGCCCGGAGGTGCTACGTCTGCGGCGGGGAGCTGAAGGTGCTCAAGGCCAGGGACCTCTACGGCGCCGAGGTGGTGGTCGGCAGAAAGTGTACCCACTGCGGCTTCCGGATGGACCGGGATAACCTCGTCCCAAGGCGGTACATCTTCCGGCGCTTTGCCTAGTGAGCTACTCCACCTTTCGGAAAACTTTTGCCTCGATAGGCTCCGGTGCAAGGGCATGTACACGGTGGTGGAGGGTGGGTATCTCGTTCGCCTGGCCAGGAGGACCATCGAGGGCTACCTCGCTGGGGCCCGGCGCCTGGAGGCAAAGGACCCGCCAGCGGTCCTGCGGGAGAAGGCGGGGGTCTTCGTCACCCTGAGCACCCACCCCCTCCGGAGGCTGAGGGGATGCATCGGTTATCCTGAGCCGGTGATGCCCCTCCTGGAAGCCACCATGCGGGCAGCCATAGCCGCCGCCACCCAGGACCCCAGGTTCCCGCCCCTGGAGGAGGGGGAGCTCGAGGCGACCGGCGTCGAGGTGACGGTCCTCACCCCGCCAGTGCCGGTGCAGGTCGAGCCTCAGGATTATCCCAGGCAGTTCGAGATCGGGCCCCACGGCCTCATCGTCGAGCGGGGCCCCTATCGAGGCCTCCTCCTGCCTCAGGTGGCGGTGGAGGCCGGGTGGGGGAAGGAGGAGTTCCTGGACCACACCTGCATCAAGGCCGGCCTGAATCCGGGGGCTTGGCGGGACACAGGGACGAGGCTCTACACCTTCGCCGGGAGGGTCTTCTCTGAGGAGAGGCCCAAGGGCGAAGTAGTGGAGAAGCGCCCTAATTCCTCTTGCCCAGGGCCTTGAGGGATAGGAGGAGCGCCAGCACGCCTATCCCCAGTACCATGGCCAGGATCGGTATTATAATCTTCAGGTCCATCTAACCGAACTCCAGCAGGCTCCTCTGCCTCTCGGGGCCCAGGTCCGAGACCCTCAGGCCTATCCTCCTGAGCTTTTTGCTTCTCTCGGCCAGGAAGGCGGCGGCGAGCTCCCTTGCGACCTTCCCCAGGAGTACCAGGTCCCTGGTGGGCGCAGGCAGGGTCCTGCTCCTGGTATGGGCCTCGAACTCCTCGGTTATAAAGGTGACGGTCACGGTCCTGTAGGCGAGCCCCCTCTCGGCAAGCTTCCTGCCTATGTCCTCCGCTAGCGGCGCGAAAGCGCCGGAGATCGCTGCCATATCCCTCGTATCCTCCGGGAAGGTGACGAGCCTCCCGATCTGCTCGGTCCCGAGGCGTTCTTCCACCGGCTCCTCGTCGATGCCCCGGGCGGCGCGACGGAGCCATTCGCCCTTCGCCTTGCCGAACTCTTTTACCAACAGCTCCAGCCCGGCCTTCCTGAGATCGCCTATGGTCCTCATCCACAGCTCGTCGAGCCTCGCCCCTGTCTTCTTCCCCACCCCCGGGAGCTTCGTAGGCGGGAGTGGAGCCAAAAAGGCATCCACCCCCTCCTGGGGGACCAATGTCAGGCCGTCGGGCTTCATGTGGCCTGCGGCCACCTTGGCCACGAGCTTGTTGGGCCCCACGCCGATGGAGCAGGTCAGGCCTTCGCTATCCATGATCCTCCCCTTTATCTCGGCCGCCAGCCCCTCGGCCCTGATAAATTCTCCTCCCACCCTATCCGTCACCTCCAGGTAAGCCTCGTCGATTGAGACCTGCTCGAGGCGGTCCGCGTATCCCCTCAGGAGGGCCATGATGCGGTCCGAGGTACCCCGGTAGAGGTCCAGGTCCGGCGGGAGGAAGACGGCCCCCGGGGCGAGCCTCCGGGCCAGGGAGCAGGCCATCCCCGATTTCACCCCGGCCCTCCTGGCCTCGTAGTTGGCGGTGGACACAGCGCCACTCCCGCCCCCCCGACCCGAGTAGACGCAGACCACCACGGCCTTGCCCCTCAGCTCGGGATTCCTCCTCTCCTCGCAGGCGGCGAAGAATTGGTCCATGTCAACGTGGAGGACGACGCGGGGCATATATCTCCTATACGTAAACTTAAAATATAAGGAAAGCCATGAAGAGAGGGGAAAGAACTTGGACTACGACATCGTCATCATAGGCGCGGGCCCTGCGGGGCTTTTCGCGGCCCACGAGCTCTCCAGGAGGTCGAAGCTCAAGACCCTCATCGTGGAGCTGGGGAAGAGCGTGGAGGAGCGGCGGTGCCCCATGGAGAAGATTGGGTACTGCTCTAAGTGCGACCCCTGCAACATCCTGAGCGGCGTCGGCGGCTCCGGGGGTCTCTCGGACGGCACCCTGAACATAAGGCCCGACATAGGCGGGAACCTCTACGAGTTCATGGGG
>JBBSVP010000129.1:0-2963 GCA_038046745.1 Candidatus Hydrothermarchaeota archaeon | reverse complement strand
ACCTCGTCCGCCTCCTCGTAGGTGGAGTAGTAGTAGGGGGTCTTGGCCTCGAACTCGGCGGCGCAGGTGTCCACCATCTTGTAGACAGGCCCCGATGCCCTCCTGCGCTCCCTCACATCCTTCTCCCCTGCGCCCAGGAGGTTCGCCAGCTGGCCGTCAGAGAAGCCCATCCTCTTGGCCTCCCTGAGGAGCCTGCCGTCCAATTCAGAGAGCTTCTTCCCCTGGAGCTGCCCCTCCATCTCCAGGATCGCCGCCATCTTGTGGAGGAAGAAGGGGGAGATGCCGGTGAGGGCGTTTATCTCATCGACCGTCATCCCCGCCTTGAGGCCGTTGGCTATGTGGAAGATCCGCTTATCTGTGGGGTTCTGGAGGTTCTCCTTTATCACCTGGAGGTTCTTCTCCTCCTTCCTCCCGTCGGCGCAGAGGCCGGAGCGCTTTATATCGAGGGACCGGATAGCCTTCTGGAGGGATTCCTGGAATGTCCGCCCAATTGCCATGACCTCGCCCGTGGACTTCATCTGGGTACCGATGTGCTTCTCTGCAGTCCGGAACTTGTCGAAGGGCCACCGGGGTATCTTCGTGACTATGTAGTCCAGGGCCGGCTCGAAGGACGCGGGGGTCTCCTTCGTCACGTCGTTGGGGATCTCGTCCAGGGTCATGCCCACGGCGATCTTGGCGGCGATCTTGGCTATGGGGTAGCCCGTGGCCTTGGAGGCCAGGGCCGAGGACCGGGATACCCTCGGGTTCACCTCGATGACGTGGTACTCCCAGGTCTTGGGGTTCACCGCGAACTGGATGTTGCACCCCCCTTCTATACGGAGGGCCCTGATGATCTTGAAGGCCGCGGACCTCAGCTTCTGGTGGTCCACGTCCGAGAGGGTCTGGGCAGGCGCCACGACGATGGACTCACCGGTGTGGATGCCCATGGGGTCCACGTTCTCCATGTTTCAGACGATGATGCATTTGCCGGCCCTGGCGCACATCACCTCGTACTCGAACTCGTACCAGCCCAGGAGCGATCGCTCTATGAGGACCTGGTGGACCATAGAGGCTTCGAGGCCTCTCCTGGCCACCTTCAGGAGCTCCTCCTCGTCCCCGGCCATCCCGCCCCCGGTCCCCGCCAGGGTGTAGGCGGGGCGGATGATGACGGGGTAGCCGATCTCCCGGGCAGCCTGCCGGGCCTCTTCGAGGCTCTTCACCGCGGCGCTGGGGGGGACCGGCTCCCCGATCTCCCGCATCAGCCCGGCGAAGAGGGCCCGGTCCTCGGCCATCCTTATGGCCTCGACGGAGGTCCCTAAGACCCGGACATTGTACTTATCCAGGGCCCCCATCTCAGCCAGCTTGGCGGCCAGGTTGAGGCCCGTCTGCCCCCCCATGGTGGGGAGAAGACCGTCAGGCCTCTCCTTCTCTATGATCCTGGCCACGATCTCGGGCGTCAGGGGCTCTATGTAGATGATATCGGCTATCTCCCTGTCGGTCTGTATCGTGGCCGGGTTGGAGTTCACCAGGACCACCTGGTAGCCCTCTTCCCTCAGGGACTTGCAGGCCTGGGAGCCAGAATAATCGAACTCGGCCGCCTGGCCTATGATGATGGGCCCAGAGCCAATGACCATGATCTTCCTTATGTCGGTCCGCTTGGGCATTACTTCTGCCTCTCCACTTCCGCGAGGAACTCGTCGAAGAGGTACTCGTTCTCCAGAGGCCCCGGGTGGGCCTCGGCGTGGTACTGGATGGACGAGACGGGCAATTCGTGATGCCTCAGCCCCTCCACGGTCCTGTCGTTCAGGTTTATCCTGGCCACCTCGAAGCCGGTCCCTTCCATGGAGCCGGCGTCCACCGCGTAGCCGTGGTTCTGGGAGGTGATGAAGACCCTGCCTAGACGGAGATCCTTGACGGGCTGGTTGACCCCCCGGTGGCCGAACTTCAGCTTGTATGTCTGTCCGCCAGCGGCCAGGGCCAGGAGCTGGTGGCCCAGGCAGATCCCGAAGATGGGCCTCTCCTCCATCAGGTCCCGCAGGGCCTCTATGGCGTAGGGGGCTCGCACAGGGTCTCCCGGGCCGTTGGAGACCACGATCCCGTCAGGCTCCAGCCCCAATATATCCTTGGCCGGCATGGCGGCGGGCACGACGGTCACAGCCACTCCCCTCTTCAGGAGGTTGCGGAGGATGCTGTACTTCATCCCGCAGTCTACGAGGACCAAGTGCCTCCGCCCCTCGCCGTAGCGCCTCGCCTCCTGGCAGGTGACCTGGGATACCAGGTCCAGCTCTCCGATCTCCCTGGCTCCCCTCGCCCTCTCCAGGAGCTCGGGTCCATCGATAGGGCTGGCGGAGGTCTTCAGGGCCCCCTTCATAGTCCCGTACTCCCTAATCTTTATGGTCAGGGCCCTGGTATCGATCTCGGCTATCCCTGGAGTCCTGCTCTCCAGGAGGAAGGCATCGAGATTCCTCTCCGCGGCCCTGTGGCTGGGGGCGGAGCAGTGCTCCCTGACGGCGAACCCCTCGACCTTTATCCCGTCCGATTCGAAGTCCCCCCTGTTTACGCCGTAGTTTCCCACCAAGGGGTAGGTGAGGAGCAAGATCTGCCCTTTGTAGCTGGGGTCGGTGAGGGCCTCCTGGTAGCCGCACATGCTGGTATTGAAGACCACCTCCCCGAAGGCCTCCCCATCGGCCCCGAAGCCTTCGCCTTCCAGGACGGTACCGTCCTCCAAGACGAGAGTGGCGTACATCCTACCAAAATAGATATATTCCATGAACTTAAAATTTATCTCGCGTTTGACTCAAAATAGAGAGGTTTGAGATTTTTATGCGGAAACGAGGGCGGGACGACGGTACCAATATCTCGGAGCTGGTGAGGCGGGTCCTGGCCGAGTACCCACAGCTCGGGGAGTATATGGGGGGCGGGATCATAAATACGCGGGCCCTGGCCAGGGCGATCCTGCCTGCGGTGCGGAGGGAGTACGGGGG
>JBBSVP010000128.1:0-7207 GCA_038046745.1 Candidatus Hydrothermarchaeota archaeon | reverse complement strand
GTCGTAGACTGCGGCGCGACCCTGGCCACGATGGAGAGGTCTTTGGACCTCTCGACCAGGTACGAGGGCTTCGTGCATTCAACCCTGGGCCTCCACCCGTCCTCGCCCTTCGATCCGGCGGTCTTCGAGTATATAGAGAAGAGTATAGATAAGATCGTGGCCCTGGGGGAGACGGGCCTCGATTATCACTACGCCCGGAGCGATGGGGAGAGGAGGGCCCAGCTGGAGACCTTCGGGAAGTTTGTAGAATTGGCTAGAGAGTACGACCTTCCCCTGGTCATCCACTCCAGGGAGGCTGAAGGGGCGGTCCTCGAATATCTGTTGGAGCGAGGGGTGGAGAGGGCTGTCTTTCACTGCTTCTCAGGGCCGCTTGAGGTTGCCGTCCGGGCGGTAGGGGCCGGGTACAAGATCTCCCTGGCCACGAACATATGTTACTCCGAGAGCCACAGGCTTCTCGTCGAGGAGATAGGGCTCGAGCACCTCCTCCTGGAGACGGACGCGCCCTACCTCAGCCCCCTGCGGGAGTGCCGCAGGAACGAGCCGGCCTTCCTGGTCCATAGCGTGGCCAAGGTGGCAGAGGCGAAGGGTGTTGCCAAGGAGGAAATAGCCAGGGCCGTGGGGAGGAACGCCAGATCCTTCTTCGGCCTCTAGCTACATGGCCTCCAGCGGCTCGATCCCCAGGAGCAGGAGGGCGTTGTGGAGCGTGATCTTGGTGGCCAGGACCAGGTCCAGGCGGAAGGCCCTCTCCCGGGCCTTGAGGACCGGCTCGTACATGTAGAACCTGTGGAAGGCCATGGCCAACTCCTGGGCATACGCGGCCACCTGGTACGGCTTCCTGGCCTCGGCGGCCTCCTCCACCACCAGCGGGAATTTGCCGAGGAGCTTGAGGAGGCGCTCCTCGTCCTTGGAGAGAGGAGGAGTCGCCGTAGGCTCCTCCTCCTTTCCAGCCTTCTCCAGGATGCGGCACGCCCTGGCGTAGGCGTACTGGATGAATGGAGCCCCCTGCCTATCGAAGTCCAGGGCCTCCTCCCACCGGAAGGTGAGGCCCTTCTCCGGCGCCACCCTGATGATGTTGTACCGCACCGCGCCGGTCCCCACCTTCTCGGCCACGCGCCTCTGGAAGGCATCATCGGCCTCCGGCCGCCTCTTCCTCACCTCGGAGAGGGCCCTCTCCACGCTCTCCCCTACCAGCTCGTCCAGGGAGACGAAGACCCCCCTCCGGGTGGACATGGAGCCCTCAGGTAGCGTGATGAACTCGTAGATTATGAACTCCGGCACCGTCTCCCCCAGGATCCGCAGGGTGGTCCGGAGCTGCTCCGCAACCAGCTTGTGGTCCGCCCCCCAGACGTCCACCACCCTGCCCCTGGTGGACTTCCAGATGTGGTAGGCTATGTCCCTGGTGGTGTAGAGGTAGGTCCCGTCCTTCCGGGTCAGGATGAGCTCCTTCTCTATCCCGAAGTCCTTGAGGTCGATGTACAGCACCTCCCCCTCCTTGGCGTACTTGGTGGCCTTGAGCCTCCCCAGGACCTTCTCCACCGAGGAGTTGCGGACGAAGGTGGACTCCCAGACCTGGCGGTCGTGCCTTATCTCGAGGCGCTCCAGGGTGGCGACCATTCCCTTGAGGCAGCCCCGCGCAGCGGTTTCGAACTCCTTAACTGTCTCTGGGCCCCCGGCCTCGTACTCCCGCATCAGTCTTGCGACCTCCTCCTCCAGGACTTCGTCCTCCTCCAGAAGCCTGTTAGCTTTTATATAGACCTCGGCTATGGCGTGGTCCTCCTTCTTACCTTTCTCCAGGCCCAGCCGCCTCAGGCCCCAGACGACGATGGCCAGCTGCCGCCCCATGTCGTTCACGTAGTACTGGACCTCCACCTCGTGGCCAGCGAACCGCATGACCCTCGCGAGGGTATCGCCTATGATGGCGTTCCGCCCGTGGCCTATGTGGAGGGGCCCGTCCGGGTTCGCCGAGGTATGCTCTAGGACGATCTTTCCCCTCGCCTCTCCCCCCCCATAGTCCCCGCCTCTCGCCTTTATTTCCCTGAGGAGGGGTAACGCAAAGGCGCTGTAGTCCAGATAAAAATTTATGTACCCCTTCTCCGCCCTAGCCTCCCTGACGTAGCCCCGGGGCTTCATCTCCGAGGCCAGCTCCTCGGCTATGTCCTTGGGCGCCTTCTTCAGGGGCCTGGCCAGCTCGAAGGCTGTGGGAGCGGAGAGGTCGCCAAAATCGCCGGTGGGCTCCTCGAAGGTTGCTGTGATCTCCAGGCCCCGCCTAGCAGAACCTCCTGGAGGAGATTCCTCGCCTCCTCCAAGAATCTCCTGTACATCTACCCCTCCTTCATGTGCACCGTCCGCTGCGGGAAGGGGATCTCGATCCCTTCCCTATCGAAGGCCTCCTTTATCGCCGCGTAGACCTCCGAGGTGATCCTCCAGCTGTGGCGCATGTTGCTGATATAGAACCTTATTCCCAGGTTTATCGCCGAGTCCCCGAACCCCTGGACCCTGAGCTCCATCTCGGGCTCCAGGAGGACGTTCTTCTCTCTCATGGCATAGTCCATCAGCGTCTTCTTTATGACCTCGAAGGCCCTCTCCAGGTCCGTCTTGTAGGCGATGCCCACGTGGAGCTCCAGCCGCACCTTGTAGTCCATGCTGTCGTAGTTTATCGTCTCCTTGGAGAGGAAGACGGAGTTCGGTATGTTTATGATCACGTTCTCCCTGGTCCTGATCTTCGTCGAGACTAGGCCCATGTCCACCACTTCCCCGAGGTGCTCTTCCACCTTTATCATGTCGTTGTAGTCGAAGGGGCGCTGGATGGCCAGGTACACCCCCGAGATGAGGTCTGAGATGAGGCTCTGGAGGACGAGGGCCAGGGCGGCGCCCACCATCCCGGCCGCTATGGTGATGTCCCTTACCACCCCGAAGTAGACGAGGAGGGCGATCAGCCAGAGGGCGGCGATGAAGTATTTGGTGACCCGCTCCAGGCCCAGGAGCTTCTCCCGGGGGATCCTCCTATTCTCGGCGGAGCGCCTTATCCTGAAGAGGAGGACCCGGAAGAGGAGGAAGGCCGCGATGGAGATGCCGAGGATCTCCAGGGCCCGGGTGGCGAAGGCTCTCTGGATGGAGGCTACCCGCATACGCCGCTCCGCGTCCACCATGAGGGCATCGGCCTCCCTTGCCTTCTCCGGATCGCCCATGCCCAGGAAGAGCTCCTTGGCCTCTTCGAGGCCCTTCACGGCCTCCTCGTACCTCTCCCTGTTCATCGCTTCCAGAGCCTGCTCCAGGAGGGTCCTTGCCCTGACGCCTTCCCTGGCCCTGGCCATCTCCCTCTCCGCCAGGGCTATCTTGTCCTTGTAATCCAGCTCCTCGTATAGGGCCCTGGCCTCCCCGAAGGCCCTCTCTGCCTCCTCATATCGGCGCTGGTGGATGGAGGCGTTGCCGGCTGCAAGGAACCCTTCGGCCCTCCTTATCCGCGGCTTTATTATGAGCCAGTCGAGGGCGTTGATGGCCAGCCTCTTATTGTCTGCCACCTCCCGCCTGCTCAAGAAGAGGTCGGAGTCCGAGACCGCCACCACATACCCGTACCCGTACCTGGAGAAGGCCACGACGGGCGGGGAAGAGACGACGGTGTATACCTCAGAAAAGCTCTTGTCCGAGCCCCAGGCCACCTTCCTCGCCTCCCCTGAGAGGGTCAGGGTGCCTGCGCCCAGGAACGAGAGCCTCTGGACCCCCCTGGTGATGGGATGGCGCTCCAGGTCCGTCACTTCCACCTCATCGGCAGCTTTGCCGCCGGTCCGGCTCTGGAGGAGGTCACGGTTGAAAGCGATACCAAAAGGTCTGGCAAGGTCGCTCAGGGCCTCGGCAGAGTAGTAGTCGGGCCTGCCCACAATCTCACTGGAGTAGTCCTTGTAATCCCCTATGAGGAGGAGGCCCCCGCCCTCGCCAACGAAGGCCCCCACCGCCTCCATCTCCCCCTGGCTGAAGTTCTTCCCAGGGAGCATTACCACAAGGAGGTCGTAGCTCTGGAGGAGGCTGAGGGAGAGGGGCTCGATCCCCAGGGAGCTGTTGTAGCCCTCGTCCTTGAGGAAGGTGTCGAGGAGGGCCGAGTTCTTGTCGCTCCCGCCTACGAAGGCGGAGGTCTTATGGTAGCCGTCGACGAGGATATTCCCCCCAGCCCCATGGACCTGAGGTGTGAGGGCAAGGGACAGGACCAACAGGAGGAGGATTGAGGGCTTCATGGTCTGAACCTCAGGATGGCGCCTACACCGCCGAAGGCCTTGAGCTGCTGCCCCTCCTCCGTCTCGGTAGAGATCACCTCGATATTGGCCCCCGTGGCCTCCACCTTGTCGGTCAGTTCGTCCAGGGTGCTCTTGTACTCGTCCAGCCCCAGGGACTTCTCCTTGCACTGGGGACATTCGAGGCCGTGGAGCTCCTTCTCGAAGGCCTTTATATTCTGGATCGTCTTCTGCTCCTTATAGCCGCAGTTGGAGCAGGAGATGGAACCCAGGAAGGACTCCACCTCCTCCGAGATGAGCACAGTCTCCACGGCCCCTATCTGGAGGTAGTGGCGGACCTCCTTCTCCCCGTATGCCGCCAGGCCGTGGTCCTTCACCACCTCCCCCAGGAACCTCTGGACCAAGACCTTCTCCTTCGTGACATCTAGGTCCTTGAATATCTCCGAAGCGTTCTCCATGAGCTCCCGGAGGCCGAACTCGTCGGTGTATGAGACGTCCACCACCCCCAGGACCTTGCTCTGGAGATTGGTGTGGAGATAGCCCTCGTTGACGAAGAACTCCTTCGTCGGCCCGGGGCCGCCTATGATGATCCCCCTCAGGTCGGGAGTGTTGAGAAAGGCCTCGGCCGCGTGGCCAGCGATCCGCTTCATGTACTCGTGGGCCGCGAGTTCTATGAGGCGCTCGAACCGGTGCTGGGACTGGCCCCCGCGCCCGTGCTTCCCAGGGACCGTGGAGGCTATCCGCTTCACCACCTCCACCTTCTTCCCCTTCAAGAGGCCCACCGTCGCCTCCCCGCGGTCCAGGACCAGGAGGCCATAGACCCCCTTCTCGGTGAGCATCTCCTTTATGGGCCCCAGGAGGAACTGGGAGTCGCAGTGGTATACGTAGGTGACAATAGGGGCCGGCGGGGTTATCATGTAGACCTCGATCTTGTCCTTTATGCCCCGGGGGATGGTGCCCACGAGGAGGACGATGCCGTTCTCCGGCACCTCTTTTATCATCTTCAACCGCTGCATTATCACCTCCAGGGCCGACTGCACGTTCTTCCTGGTCCTGGCAGACTTTATGTTCATGGCCTGGGAGTACTCCTCCCGCATCTGGGACATGATGTCATCCCGGTTCTTCTCGTAGGGGATGTAGAGGCTCACCAGTTCGGTCCCCTTGCCCTTCTTCTCCTCCAGGACCCCGAGCTCCCGCCGGAGCTTGTGAAGCTCTACCGATGAAGCCTTGATCATAGTCTTGCTTTAATGGGTTGGCATAATAATTTATATATCTGTGCCATCCTTTGGTGAAAAGAGACGCCATGAAAATCGTCCTGGACATCGGCGGTTCCATAGTAGCCTCCCCTGCGCCCAATGTGCCTTATATAAAGGGTCTGGCGGAGCTGCTCATCGAACTCCGGAGGGAAGGGCACCGGGTGATGGTGGTGGTGGGTGGGGGAAGGCTCGCCAGGGATTACGTTGCCGCCGCCAGGGAGCTGGAGGCCAGCGAGGACTACTGCGACGAGGTGGGTATAGGGGCCACGAGGATGAACGCCATGCTCCTCATCGCCGCCCTGGGGGAGCACGCGATGAAGGCCCTGCGGAAGAACACCCTCGGCGCCGCGAAGGCGAAGAAGATCCTGGTGATGGGGGGTACGAAACCCAGGCAGACCACGGATGCCGTCTCGGCCCAGCTGGCCTGGAGGACCCACGCGGACCTCCTGGTGGTGGCGACCAACGTGGACGGCGTCTACGACTCGGACCCAAGGGTCGATCCGAAGGCGAAGAAGCTCCCGAGAGTGACGCCCCAGCAGCTTGTGAAGCTCGTCTCCACGAAAGAGTACCGGGCAGGCTCCACGGCCGTGGTGGACCCCGTGGCCGCGCGGATAATCGAGAGGAACAGGATAAAGACCATAGTGCTGGACGGGCGGAGGCTGGAGAACATAAGGGCCGCCGTATCGGGGGGGGAGCACGGGGGTACGGTGGTAGGGTAGTGGTGGGGAGAGATGGCCTGGAGGCCTGGGAGAGGGAATACAGGAAGGGGGTCCTCTGGCGGGGTGCCCCCGAGGACCGTCCGGCCCCCGGGGGGCTGACCCTGGACCTGGGGTGCGGCGACGGGAAGGGCATGGTCTCCATCCTGGAGGATGGGACCAGGGCCGTGGGCCTGGATATAGCTCTAGGGGCCCTGAACCTCCTCCGAGAGCGCCTGAGTAGGGGGGGCTTCCGGGGGGACCTGGTGAGAGGTGACATACGCCACCTCCCCTTCCCCTCCGGGTCCTTCGACAGCGTCGTCTGCGACTTCGTCCTGGGTCACTGCGTGGCCCCCGGCAGGGAAGAGGCCGTGGAAGAGGTCCGGAGGGTCCTCAAACCGGGGGGCAGGCTCTTCTTCAGGGCCTTCTCCCGAGGGGATATGAGGTTCGGGAAGGGAAGGGGGGTGGAGGAGGGGACCTTCAGGTCCGCCTCGGGGATAGACCACCACTTCTTCGACGAGGGTGAGGTCAGGGGGCTCCTGGAGGGCTTCCGGATCCTGGACCTTAGGGAATGGAGGAGGGAGAGGCGGTACGATGGGGCCCTCGTTACCAGGGCCGTCATATCGGCCACCGCCGAGAAGGCTTAGGCCTGGAGATTTTCGGACGGTTCCGCGCCCTTGGGCCCCCACCTACCGAAGAGAACTACGAAGACCGGGATCGTCTCCACCCTCCCCAGGACCATCACCAGGGAGAGGAGCCACTTCATCCCCAGCGGCAGGCCGGCCGCCAGCCCGACGGAGAGGCCCACGTTGCTGTAGGCCGATGTCACCTCGAAGAGGGAGTCCACGAAGGGGTAGCCGGCCAGGGCGAAGAGGAAGGCCGCGGCGAGGATCACGGAGGCGGCCACTATCACCACCAGGAGCTGGAAGGCCACCTCCGGGCCACTGACCTCCCTCCGCCCAAGGGTGAGGGGCTCCGTGACCCCGCTGGTGGCCCTCCTGGCGGCCCAGGGGATCGCCTTGAGGATGAG
>JBBSVP010000127.1:0-2051 GCA_038046745.1 Candidatus Hydrothermarchaeota archaeon | reverse complement strand
ACCGTTGTGGATCCCGCCGCAGGGGCCGTTGGGCATCGACTTGGGGCACTGGACGTAGGGGCAGATACCGCCCGTCTTATGAATGATGCAGTTCCCGCAGGTGATGCAGAGCTGCCTGAACATCTCCTGCTCCTTCCTCCCTGCGAACATCCCGTTGAAGGCGGGCGCGATGGCCGCGTTGGTCCCCACGATCTTCTCCAGGGTCTGGGCCCCCACCGGGCAGGCCATGGAGAGGAAGACGTTCGCTTCCCGAATTTTCCCCGGGTCGAGGCCCGTCTCGCCGACGGCCTTGGCCTTGTCCACGATCTCGCCCACGTAATCCTTCTCCAGGGGCTTCCAGAGCCAGGAGCACTGCCTGCCGGTGACCCCCATGCCCACGATGTTGACGCCCTTCCCCCTGAGCTTGCTGCTCACGTCCTCCACCTGCTTGGCGCCCCCGTCCCCGTAGCACCCGGCGCAGCCTATGATGACGACCTTCTCGTAGCGCCCCAGGATCTGGAGGAGCTCCTCGGTGGGCTTGAGCTGTCTGACTATCATGACCTCACCTTCTTACCAGCATTGAGAAATACGAGTATATAAGCCCTGCCATGTCTTTACACACCACCCATATATTACCGTCTTCAACAGATGAAGCTCGGTCCCGGATATGAAGGCTACAGAAAGCCTTTTAAGCCGCAGGGCCTACTACCCTCCATGAAGGCCTGGGGATGGAAGAAGGAGGGGATACTCCTCCTGGGCATCGTCCTGGCAGCTTTAGCCCTCCGCCTCACTACCTACAAGTACGAATACCTCCTGGGGATAGACCCCTTCCACCACTACCGGATAGCCGAGTATCTGGCCGAGAAAGGCCAGCTGCCGGTTATATGGCCACTCTCCCTGGCCCCTACCGGGGCGGCCATTACCGAACCCGCAGGCCTGTACTACGTCTCCGTGCTCCTCCACAAGCTCTTGGAACCCTTCGGGTTCTCCTTCGTCCAGGCTTTCAAGCTCGCCCCGGCCCTCTTCGGGGCCTTCGCGCTAGTCCCTGCATACCTTCTAGCCAGGAAGGTCTTCGATAGGAGGGCCGCCCTCTACTCATCCATCGTCCTGGCCTTCCTTCCGGCATTCATTTACAGGTCCTTCTCAGGCTTCTACCGGGGCGATGTCTTCTCGACTTTCTTCATGCTCTGGGGCTTTTACTTTTTCCTGGCGTCCCTCGATGGCCCTCTCAAGAGAAGGGTCGCCACCTCCGCCCTCGCTGGCCTCAGTCTCGGCCTCATGGGCCTCGTCTGGAACGGCTTCCTATTCGGCTTCGGAGTCCTGACGCTCGCCTTCCTACTCATCTCCACGGTCTCTTACTACCGGGGCCGCTGGTCATGGGCCCCCCTGCAGAGCTATATCCTCTCCGCAGGCCTGGGTGTCCTCCTAATAAAGTCCTTCATCCTGCTCTATCCCAACACCGCCGCTCCCATAAGCACTCTGGCCAAGTACATCTACCCCGGGACCGTCGCTTTCTCCGGCACCCTGGGTGCCTTGGACTTAGCCCTCAAGGGCCGGGGAGCCCGCGAAAGGGTGGTCTCCGGAGGCCTCCTCATCCTCGCCACGGCCTTAATCCTCCTGGTAATATTCCCAGGTTTTCTGGAGAGCCTATCCAAGACTACAAGCTATGGTGCTCTGGGGTCAGATGACCCAATTTTGGGGAGGATAAGCGAACTTGGCCGGCCGACCCTAAAGAGGGCGGAGGAGACGGGAATCGCGGAGGTCTCAATAGAGGAGAAGTACGGCGTGGCCCATGCTCTGGCGGCCTCTGGTTTGCCAGCCACTGTCCGTGGATTTCCCCTGGGGCTCCTAACGGCTGTTCCAGCTCTAGTGGGCCTCCTCTCTCTCTTAAAAGTCGTGTGGAAAGAGCGCCGAGCTGGTTTGCTCTTCCTCTTCGTGTGGCTCTTCACGAGCCTCTACTTACTCGTTTCAGCTGTGAGGTTTGCATTCCTGGACGCACTTCCCATAGCTGTCTTGTGGGGGGAGGGCCTTATGATCCTCGGGAGCTGGAAGATTCCAGACCGACGAGCCTT
>JBBSVP010000126.1:0-2776 GCA_038046745.1 Candidatus Hydrothermarchaeota archaeon | reverse complement strand
GCGCAGACGAGCTCGGCCCCGGCCATGACCATCCGCATGGCGAAGTTCAGGTCGCCGTAGGTCGCGTCCCTGCTGGCCCCCACCGCCACCACGTCCACCGGGGCCTCGGTGACCACCTCCACCCCTGCGGCGAGGAGGTCCTCCAGTAGCCCGCCCTCGCTTATCGCAAAGACCCTCCGGGCCCCCTTGGCCTTTATGTAGAGGGCTGCCGCCTTCCCGGCGGTGAGCAGGTCCGCCTCGCCCAGGTCGAAGCCCAGGGTGTTGAGCTTCTCCAGAACAGACCTCTTGGACTTCCTGGAGATGTTGGTCAGGATGATGAAATCCCTGCCGGCTCGGCGGAGGGCTGCCAGGAGGTCCAGGGCGTGGGGGTAGACCTCGGGCCTGTCGATGTGGGTGCAGAGGACCCCTTCCAGGTCGAAGAGGAAGAGCCTCTTCCCGTCCAGTACCATACATCTCGCCCTGCGGCGGTAGGATAAATAACTTTCTCACCGCGTCGTGGCAACGAGATAGAGGCTCCAGCTCCTACGTCCTGTGCTTCAGCTTCCTCGGGTCCACGGCCAGGAGGGTCTCGCTCCGGGCCACGCCTGAAAACTCTAGGACGAATTCCGTGGCCTTCTCCTCGCTCTCGGCCTCGAAGATTATCACGGCGTCAGGCTTCCCGAAGAGCCCCAGGACCTGCTTTTCCTTGTGCTTTCTGGCTATGCCGCTCAGCCTGCAGGCGAACTCCTTCGTCTTCCCGTCCAATGCCTCCAAGAGGCACACGAAGCGCATACGATAAACACTACCTTCATCTATTTAAAGTATCAGAGCAGAATCTCTGGCATGGCCCTCAAGATAAAGGAGATAAAGACGGCCACGGTGGTGGGGAACTACTACTGGACCTACGTCCGGATCTACGCAGGGGATGAGTACGGGACCGGAGAGGGTTTCTTCGCCCCGGGGCTGGAGGAGATAGTGAGGGAGATGGGGCGCCTCCTCATCGGCGAGGACGCCCTGGACATGACCAGGCTCTGTGAGAAGCTCCACTGGGCCTCCGTCCCCTCTGGAACCCAGGGTTCCAACTACCACGCCCTGTCGGCCATCGAGATAGCCCTCCTGGACCTGGTGGGGAAGCACCTGAACGTCCCCGTGTACACCCTCCTGGGCGGCAAGTACCGGGACCGCATCAGGGTGTACGCAGACACCCATGCCGGCAGCTCCTTGGAGGCCATGGACCCGGTCCTCCTGCCGATAACTCCGAGATGGATGAAGGAGCTGGGGGCCAAAGGGGAGTCAGGGAAGGAGCCTGTCCACGGGAGGGCCGCTAAGGAGCGCTTCTCAGAGGAGTTCACCCCCAAAGCCTACGCCAAGAGGGCCAAGGAGATGAAGAGGGAGGGTTTCACAGCCGTCAAGTTCGACCTGGACGTCCCCACGCCCTACACCAAAGAGTACAACCGGGCCTCCGGTTCCCTGACTAACCGGGAGGTGGAGTACCTGGCGGGCCTCGCGGGAGCCGTGCGGGAGGGCGTTGGCGATGAGGTGGACATACTCTTCGACCTCCACTGGCGTTTCAACGTGGAGAGCGCCATCCGCCTGGCCAGGGCCCTGGAGCCCTACGGCCTCATGGGGCTGGAGGACCCAGTCCCGCCCTCGAGCCCCGAGGCCCTCAGGGCCGTGGCCGATGCCACGCGGACCCCCATAGCCACAGGGGAGAACCTCTACGGCCGCTACGGCTTCGCAGGCATCATGGATACCAACATCCGCATCGTCACCCCCGATGCCCTGAAGGCAGGGGGGCTGCGGGAGACGCAGTTCATCGCCGAGATGGCGGCCATGCGAGAGCTGGTGGCCTCGCCCCACAACATAGGGTCCCCCATCGGGACCATAGCCCAGGCCCACCTCTCCGCCGCCATACCGAACTTCGGGGTCCTGGAGTTCCACGGCCACGACGTCCCCATCTGGTACAGGCTCGTGAAGGGGCCGGTGATAGAGCGGGGCTTCATAGAGCTCGGTGATGAGCCGGGCCTGGGGATGGAGCTGGAAGAGAGGGTCGCCAGGAAGTATGCCCTGGGTGAGTTCGAGCTCTGAGGTATGATCTCCAGCCTGGGCTTCGCCAGGGGCCGACTCCTGGAGGCCATCGTCACCACCTACAACTGCGATGGCACCCCCAATGCCGCGCCCATAGGTGTCACCGCCCGCGGGGAAGCGGTACTAGAGATGAGGGTCCACACCGATACCGATACCTACGCCAACCTACTCAAACGCCGCGGCTGCGTGGTGAACCTGATCCACGATCCCTACCTCTTCCTCAAGGGCGCCCTGACCGGCCACGGGAGGGGTGGGGCCGAGCCTGAGGTGGGTCCCGAGGAGGTGGCAAAGGCAGGCTCCGTGGATGCGCCGTACCTGGAGAAGGCCGGGGCCTATATCGAGGCGGTCCTCCTGGAGCACAAGGAGTACCTGAAGCGTGACCAGTACCGGAAGAGCGAGGCCTCTGTCATCCTCTGCCGGGTGGAAAAGGCTACAGTCAAGGGCCTCCCCCAGGGGCCAAACAGGGGTCTCAACCACGCCATCGAGCTGGCCATCGAGCTCACCCGCGGGCGGAGGGACGGGATGGCCCGCCATATGGAGGTCATGAAGAAGACCCTCCCCCAAGAGGAGTACCGGAGGATAGAGGTGTTCCTCAGGTCCCTGGGGTATATATCCAGTCCAGGACCCTCTCCTTAGCCCCATCCAGCTCCAGGGCTTGGACAATGCCTTTGAAGATCCCCCCAGCCAGGCCATTGGCTATCATACTCGC
>JBBSVP010000125.1:0-3253 GCA_038046745.1 Candidatus Hydrothermarchaeota archaeon | reverse complement strand
ATCTTAATGGCTCCTTTTAATTTATTCAAATCTTCTAACTTATTTTCTACTCCTAGTAGTTTGTTTTTTAATGAACCTAATATGGTTTTATCTTGTATAAGCTTCTGTTGCTCTTTTATTTTTCCATCCAATTCTTCTTTTTCTAATTCAAGTTTGTTTAATTCCTCATCTATTTCTTCTTTTTCTAATTCAAATTTGTTTAATTTCTCATCTATTCTTCTTTTCAGAAACTCGCGCACAACTTCAGGATACAATTCTGAAACGATAGGCATCCCTCGGGTGTGGATCTGGAGGACCTCCTTCCTTCCGTCCCTATCCGGGACTCCTATGACTATCTCTCGATCGAACCTCCCGGGCCTCCTCAGTGCCGAATCCAGGGCTTCCGGTCTGTTCGTAGCGCCTATGACCACCACCTTGCCCCGCCCCTTCAGCCCGTCCATCAGGGCCAGGAGCTGGGCCACGACCCGGCGCTCCACCTCCCCGTGGGCCTCCTCCCGCTTCGGTGCGATGGCGTCGATCTCGTCGATGAATATTATGCTGGGGGCGTTATCCGCCCCCTCCTTGAACATCCGCCTCAGGTTCTCTTCACTCTCCCCGTAGAACTTGGACATGATCTCCGGGCCGTTGAGGGAGATGAAGTAGGCGTTGGTCTCGTTGGCCACGGCCTTGGCTATGAGGGTTTTGCCGGTCCCTGGGGGACCGTGGAGGAGGACGCCCTTGGGGGGCTCGATCCCGAGCCTGTCGAAGAGCTCCGGGTGCTTCAGGGGGAGCTCGATCATCTCCCTTATCTTCATGATCTCGTTCTTCAGACCGCCGATGTCCTCGTAGGAGATCCGAGGTATCCCGGCCTTCTCGGTCTTCACGGGCTCTTCCTTGACCACGATCTCGGTGTGGTCCGCTATGCGGGTTATGCCCGCGGGGGTGGTCTGGCTCACAGTGAACGGCAGGGTGGTACCGAGGACGCCGACCACTGTCCTGTCCCCTGCGGCCACGGGCCTCCCCAGGAGCCTCCGCTTGACGAAGTCGCCGAAGCCCGTAGAGAACCTTATGGCCTGGGTAGGGGCCAAGACGACCTTCTTGGCGTCGGGGGCTGCGGCCTTCTTCACATTCACCTTGTCCCCCAGGGAGACCTCGGCATTCTGCCTCAGGATCCCATCCATCCTTATGATGCCGAGCCCCTCGTCCTCGGCGTAGGCCCTCCAGACGATGGCCCCGGTTACCCTCTTCCCTCGCATCTCGATGATATCACCGGTGGAGATGCCCAGCATGTCCCGCGTCTTGGTGTCCAGCCTGACTATGCCCCTGCTCACGTCGTTCTGCATGGCCTCGGCCACCTTCAGTTCAACTTCGCGGACATCCATCCTTCTACCTCACCAAGCCCTATATTTATATCAATTATAACCTGTATAAACAAATGAGCTACTGGACCACCGTCGTATTCCAGAGGACATCCCTGAACCTCACCACCATACCGGGCCTCACCACATGCTCCAGGATGATGGAATTTCCAGAGACGCTCACCACCTTATCCCTCCAAGGGAAGATCGAGAGCTTGTAGACGGACCCCACCCTCATGAGGCGCTCCACGGTCAGATTCTTCTCATAGACCTTATAGATGGAGATATTGAACTCCTCCCCCGGGAACGGGAGGACCGTCCCCTCCGTGAGGTTCGCACCAGGGAGTCTCTCCTCGAGGGCCTCCCTAGGGACCGAGACGTATCTGGCGATGGTCATCCGCTTCGGGACATCCTGGACCAAGGGTATGCGCTCTACCAGGTTCGCCTGGTAGAGTCCATACCCCTTCTCCGGCGGTATCACGGTGGTCTTCCTCTCCCCCAGGGCCATGCCCACGAGGGCTTCCTCGAACCCCTTGATCATGACCTTATCGCCCAGCCTGTACCTCAGGGGCCTGTATACCGTCCTGGGGGAGAACCAATCGACCTTCCTCACCCCCTGGTCCTCGGTCACCTCCCTGCGGGTCGTATCGAAGACGGCCCCGTCTTCCAGCCGCCCCACGTATTCCACATCCACCCAGTCCCCATCATGGGCCGCCGATACCGCGGCAAAGCCGGGCCTGGAGATGTTAACCAGCTCCAACTCAAATGTCAGGGTCCTGTTGGCCAGGGGGTTGTTGTTGTCCACGTATACGAAGCGGTCGTCGTAGGTCACGGTCTGGAAGCCTGCCTGGGTGAGGACCGTCACATTGGAGGGGTTGTGGCGGAGGGTTATGGTATCCTCCCTGGGCTCCTCCGGGGGTGTCGGTCTCGGCGGTGGACTCTCGGGAGACTGGGGCTGGGAGAAGAGGAAGGCCCCTGCCAGGGTGCCGAAGATCATGGTGAGGATCAGGATCCAGACGATGGATACTTTCTTGCCGTCTCCCTTCTTCTGCCGGGCCATGGGGTAGAGTGGGGCTGGCCACGCTTAAAGGTTACGCCTCTCTCTTCAAGGAAGGACGCTTCTCTGAGATCAACGAAGCCAGGACCGAAAGGCCCAAGACCCCCAGTATAATCCCGAGAGAGAGGAGGGTTGAGACCTTGTAGATATCCACTAGCATCATCTTGAACCCTACGAAGACGAGGACGACTGAGAGGCCGGTCTGGAGATACCGGAAGAGGCCCATAATGCCAGCGAGGGCAAAGTAGAGGGCCCTCAGCCCCAGGATGGCGAAGACGTTCGAAGTATATACGATGAAGGGGTCGCCGGTTATGGCGAAGATCGCTGGTACGGAGTCTATGGCAAAGACCAGGTCTGTGCTTTCGATCAGGAGGAGGGCGATGAATAGGGGCGTGGCGTGGCGAACTTCCCCCACCTTAACGAAGAACCTCTCACCATGGAAATCTCCTGTTAGGGGCATCCATCTCCTGAAGAGCCTCACGAGCGGGTTCTTCTCAGGCTCCAGCCGCTTCTCCTTCTGGAGCGCCATCTTGATTCCGGTTAGGACCAGGAACCCGCCGAATATGTAGATCATCCAATGAAAGAGCTTCAAGAGCTCGTATCCGAGAAATATGAAGATGGCCCTCATGACCAGGGCCCCTACGATCCCCCACTTGAGGACCCTCGGCTGGTACTGGGCCGGGATATTGAAGTATGAGAAGATCATGGTGAAGACGAAAAGGTTGTCGACGCTGAGGGACTTTTCGAGGATGTAACCCGTCAAAAACTCCTCGGCCTTTTCCACCCCCATCGCCATGTATACGCCGGCATTGAATACTAGTGCGATGGCTATGTAGACGGCACTCCAGGCCAATGCCTT
>JBBSVP010000124.1:0-3706 GCA_038046745.1 Candidatus Hydrothermarchaeota archaeon | reverse complement strand
GATGTGTAGGGTATTAGATCCCCGTACGAGCAGGTCATGGAAATTTCCCGTTCTCTTGAGACTCGCCACTCTCCTGAGGGTGGCCCCTTGGAAGGAGATCTCCGACATGTAGGCCGTGGTATTGATGGTAATGGGGACCGACAAGACCTTCCTTGGGGTCGTCTCCGGGTTCTCAAAGGCCCCAAAAGGGCCTATCTCAGCCTGGGTAGAGCCAATGTCTCCCCGTTCGATGGTCACGAAAGCTATATTTTGGTCAAAGTAGATGTCCAGGAGAAATTCGGCCCCGATCGGGGAGAGATCTCCCCCAGATCTTCTGGCCAGGGTAATGAAATCAGTCCCTACAATGGGCTCCGCCACGTCTCTGCCCCACACCCTGCCGATAGAGGATTGGAGGATGGAAGCGCCGGAGAAAGTAAGGGTCGTCCAATCGGAGGTCGTATTGACGCGGAGGGGCATCCGTAAGGAATTACTTCCCTGCTCGAATTCGCCGATGCCGCCGATGGTCACTGAGGAATTACCGGTGGCATCTTTATCGATAACGAGCGTCACGATATCCTGGCTTATATAAGGGACGAAGGAGACATTGACCTCCGTTGGGAGATCATCGGCCCCTTTCTCCCTCTCTATAGTAATCGAAGCGTTGGACAAGTCCAGCTTCTTCAGGCCGTTGTCCTTCAGCCCAGTGACCCGTATGCCCTTCATGAGAGCTCCATCGAAATAGATCGAGGTCCTGCTGGACGTCGTCTCTATCCCCATGGAGAGGGGGGAAGGAGATAGGAGCACAATAGGCTCACGGAACAAGGAAGCAGCTAGATAGAGAGGAGCCAGGAGGAGGAACACGAGAATAAGAACCAGGGAGGTGGATCTCATCGGTTACCCTTCGGACGATTCTGGTTTATATTCTTTCCTTTACGAGACCGAGGACATTGCCTCTTATCTCTGGGCTGATCGAGAAGAGGACCCCTATATAGAAGAGGCCCCCCGCCGTCACGAGGAAGAGGAGTGTTGGGAGACTTTTCGCTGGGATGAGGACCTTCAGGCCCAGGATTGCGAAAGCCATTGCCGCCGCCGCGAAAAGCTCCTGGGCGATCTCTCGGTAAGGGGCGGCCAAGGGGATGAGCCGCTTCAGCACCCGGGTGTTGAGCCAGAGAGAGATGGAGATGGTCAGGACGGCGGCCGCGGCTGCCCCTGCAAGCCCGAATGCGCGTATTAGAATAAAACATCCCAAGAGATTCCCGGCGGTTGTCAGGAGGTTGACCCGGAATACGATATCGGGCCTGTTGATCCCCTCCAGGACCCTCACGGAGATCATCTGCCATGCCCTGAAGGTCTGGGAGAGCAGGAGGAGCATGAGGACAAGGGACCCTGCTCCAAAATCCTTCCCGAAGACTACCTCAAGGACCTCCTTCGAGAGGACGAGGGCCCCGGCGAAGATGGGGAGGACCACAAGGCTCGAATAGGTCATCCCCTTCCTGAAGATCTCCGCGACTTCCCTCTCGCCTCCGCGGGCAGAGAGGGCGCTGACCCTGGGGAAGATGGCGTTGGCGACCCCGTGGCTCGCCAGGAGGGAGACGGCGGCGACGCTCTGGGCCACGCCATAAATGCCCACATCCCTCTGGGTAAGAAAGAGGCCGACGATGGCTACCGGGGCCCACTCGTATACATAGCCCCCCAAGGCGCTTCCAAAGGAGTACTTCGAGAATCCGAAGAGGCTCTTGAAGTGGTCCCAGCGCGGCAGCCTCGGTCGGGCATCGACGAGAAGGAGCCCCAGGACGAGGGCGGCAAGGACCCCGATCCCCAGGCCATAGATGAGGCCCAGGAGACCGGCCCCAAGAACGACGAAGAGGACCTGGGCCCCCACCCTGGCGAACTGCTGGACGAAGTCGACGAACCCTCCCCTGGCGACCTTCCTCTCTCCGTGGAGGGTCTCCCGCAGGAGGTCAGTGAACTGGAAGAGGCCAAGGACTCCGATGAGGTAGAGGGCGAGGTCCGCGCCCATGTAGCTGTCCAGAGGGCCCCTGGCCAGGAGGACTATCGCCGAGAGGAAGGCGAAGGGGATCAGCCGGAGGATCAAGGAGGCCGTGAAGAACTCACTCTGGTCGCGGCCCTCGCTGATCCGCTTGATGGTGGCCGGCTGGAGACCCATATTGGAGAGGAGGTTGAAAAAAGTCAGGAGAGAGTAGAAGAGGAAATAGATCCCCACTATCCGGGCCCCGAGGGTCCTGGAGAAGAAGGCTAGGCCGACGAAGCCTACCAAGGCCGAAGCGAGGCTGAAGAGGAACCATCTGATGCTCTCACGGGCCATCCCCATAGTCTCCTCTTCAGCTCCTCTGGAGGGCTATGGTCTCGATCTCCTCTTTCATCCGCTCGATGAAGATCGAGACATCGAAGGCCCTAGCCCTCTTCTCGCAGGCTTCCCTATACCGCCCTGGCTCGCGGGATACCTCTTCGATGGCGGCTGTGATCGCCTCGACCGTGGGGCCGACCAGCCTCCCCGTGACTCCATCGATTACTGACTCCCTGTATCCCCCCTCGTCCACGGCCACGACGGGTTTCCCGGCGGCCATAGCCTCGATGGCGGTCATGCCGAAGTCCTCGTCCATCGAGGTGGTGATGAAGGCCCTGCACTCCGCATAGAGGCCCTGCAACTCCTCTTCTTTCACCTCGCCCAGGAGCTCCACATTTGGGGGGAGAGAGTTCAGATAGCCTAGGCTCCGTTCCGCATGGTCTCCCTTGCTGTACCAGCCCACGATCTTCAGTCTCTCGTGGGGGAGCCTCCTGAAGGCCTCGATCTGGAGGGGAACCCTCTTCTCCGGGTATAAGCGATTGACGGAGAGCCAGAAGTCCCCGTTCTTCTTATATCGGAAACTCGCAGTAGGTACGGGGGGGTAGACGACGGTGCTCTCCCTCCCGTAATATCTTCGGATCCGCTCCTGCGTATTCGCGCTGTTGGCCACGATCCCGTCGATCCTTGATACGGACCTCCGATCCACGAGGGAATGGACGGCGATCCAGCCCCTGGCCACAAGCCTGTGGATGGGGGTCTTCTGGTTTCGGATGACATAGTCCCGCAGGTCATAAAAGGCCCTGACGGGGGTGTGGCAGTACCAGAGGTTGGGCCTGTGATGCCGCGAGGCGTAGTGGGCCCAGTTTCCGCTGAAGATGAAGAAGTCGTACTCCGAAGAGAAATCGCACCGGTAGAACATCAGGGACGCAGAGACCTGCTTGAAAGGGGCCACCTTCCAGGTCTCTCCCAGGGAACTAACCCTGAGGCCGCCAAAGCCCATGTTCTCGAGGGATCTCTCGTTCACATCCGTGGTGATGACCGTGGCGTCGAGGGCCCTCGCCAGGCTTAGGATGAGCTTCTCTCCCCCTCCGATGCTCCCGATGTAGTCGTGGAATATCGCGACTCGCATTCTATAGCCTTCCATCTAAGATGGCCTCTTTGTAGGCCATCTGGACCTCATCAACTATCTTCCCATACTTCCGCTCCCTGGCGTAGCGATACCCTCCTTCGGTGAATCTCTTCTTCAGTCCGTCATCTTCCAGGAGCCGAGTTATCTCCCCCCCCAGCTCCGATAGGCCACAGAGGGCCCCTCGCCCTTCTCCTGAGACCTCCGCCGCCGCACTCCCCTCGGCTTCGACCGCCAGGACAGGGGTCCCCGCTGTCATCGCCTCCAGCATCACCATTCCAGATCCTTCTCTG
>JBBSVP010000123.1:0-4836 GCA_038046745.1 Candidatus Hydrothermarchaeota archaeon | reverse complement strand
TGGCAGTTCGAATTCTCTCTTTTTTATTCATCTTTTTTTATCATTCCCAAGGCCTCCAGCCCCAGACTTCTATAATCTGGCATGCCGATGAAATGATGGTAAAGGCTGGCGGGAAGTACAAGTGGCTCTGGCACATGCTGGACGCCAAGACGCCATATAGGAAAGTTTTTATACCCAAAGGTAACTCGATTGAACAGCCATTATGCGCCCTGTCAGGATGAAGAAAGTCAGCGCCGTGGTCCTGGATGATAAGAAGGACGGCCTCATGAGGGACCTCAAGGAGAGGGGCCTCATCCAGTTCCTGGACGTGAACAACAGCCCCAGCTTCAAGGACTTCGAGGTCCCTCCCGCAGCCACCTCCTGGATCCATATAAAAGCCGCCGAGTACCTCTCCCGCGTCGATGCCATTCTGGATGCCTTCAGGGGGGTGAGTCCGGAGACAGGCACCTCCATTATCGGGGAGATGATGGAGAGGGAGGAGGAGCGGATCCCGGTGACCGAAGGTCCGGCCGAGGAGTTCTTCGGCGGGCTGGAGGCGAAGGTGAAGGTCCTTGAGGAGAGAGTTAGCGGAATATCCTCGAGGCTCGAGAGGCTGAAGAAGGAGAAGGAGGATTTCCAGAACTCCAGGGAGGCGGTGGCCATCCTCAAGAGGCTCGGGGTGGGGCCCAGGGACCTGGTGGGCTATGCCCATCTGAAGGCCCTGGTAGGGGTCCTGCCCACCAGCGAGGTGAAGGGCCTCCGGGAGGAGCTGGAGAGGCTCAAGATAGAGTACCTGGCCCATGCCGAGGGGCTGGACAAGAAGGACTCGGTGATGCTCATCCTATCCTTCAAGGAGAAGGAGGGGGAGGTGATACGGGCCCTCAGGATCCACCGCCTAGAGGAGCTCCAGTTCTCTACGACCCTCCAGGACCTGGGGCTCGAGGAGGCCGTGGCCAGGCTGGACGACGGCATAGCCTCCCTGGCGGAGGAGGAGGAGACCCTCCTGGGCGAGCTCAAGGCCGTGGCCCAGGGCGAGAAGGCAGGGCTCCTCCAGCTGAGGGAGCTCCTCCAGGTGGAGAAGTTCATGGACGAGACAAACGTCCTCTTCGGGAAGACGCGGAAGACCTTCGTCCTCTGCGGCTGGGTCCCCCAGGAACGCGTGGAAGAGGCCGTCAGGGCGATCCAGGAGAAGACCGAGGGCCTCTGCGTGACCTCCGTGGAGGAGCCCGAGGAAGAGGACGAGCCACCCTCCCTCCTCTCAAACCCACCGGCGGCGAAGCCGCTGGAGCTCCTCACCGAGACCTACGGACCGCCCTCTTACCACGAGATCGACCCCACACCCATCATGGCCGTCACCTTCCCCCTCATCTTCGGCCTCATGTTCGGGGACGTGGGGCAGGGCATCGTCATGATGGGCCTGGGTTACTTCCTGGGCTTCCGGCTCAAGCTCAAGGGGGCCGCCAAGATGCTGGGGAGGACCATCCTCCTCTGCGGCTTCTTCGCCACCGTCGCCGGGTTCCTCTACGGCTCCGTCTTCGGCCTGGAGGGCCATTACATGAAGGAGTTCCTGGGCTTCGAGCTCCACCCCCTCTGGCTCAGCCCCATGGCCACGGCCACCGACGCCATAAGGTACGCCCTCTTCATAGGCATCGCCTTCCTCGTTCTGGGATGCCTCATCAATATGATAAACGAGATCGCCCACCACAAGTTCCTGGACGCCGTGGTGAGCCCCTACGGCCTCGCCGGGGTCTGGCTCCTGGTGGGGGGGACCCTCTTCGTCTCGACCTTCGGCCTCACTGATATCACAGGGGCCGTCCTTGGTAACAGGGGGCTCTTCGTTCTCGCCATCCTGGCCCCCCTCGGGGTGATGACGGTGGGGGAGTGGCACGTGACCAAGATCTCCCTGGGCATGGCTGCCTTTGAGGCCTTCGAGAACGGCACCAGGTACCTGGTCAACAGCATCTCCCACGCCAGGATCATGATCCTGGCCATAGTCCACGGAGCTTTAAGCTCCATCATGGTGACGATGATGCTCCTCATGCCCGAGTCCACCCTGGGCTCCGTGGGCAAGGCGGTCGTCTTCGTGGGCGGTAATATAGCCATATTAGTGATGGAGATGTTCGTCTCCTTCATCCAGACCATGAGGCTCCACTACTACGAGTGGTTCTCCAAGTTCTACAAAGGGGATGGAACCCCTTTCACCCCCTTCAGGGTCATCCGGAGGTACACGTACCTAAAAACAAAGTGAGGTGAGGAAATGAAGAGATCGATGATGGTATTGGGTCTGGTTTTGTTCTCTCTGCTGGTGGCGGTAGGTACCGTCAGCGCGGCCGAGGAGACGGGCACTACGGCTGGCGGCGCAAGCCAGAGGGACATGGGGATAGCTGTAGGCGCGTCCCTGGCCATGGGCCTAGCGGCGCTGGGTGCCGGTTACGCCATAGCCCATGCAGGTGCCGCAGCTATGGGCGCGATAGCGGAGAAGCCCGAGATCGCCACCTGGGGGCTCATCATCTGCGCCCTGGCGGAAGGGATTGCCCTCTACGGCCTGGTCATAGCCTTCTTGCTGCAAGGAAAGCTCTAGAGAGCTTTCCTGCCTTTTTTTATTCTTTATCTGGAGAGGGCAGAAAACTTCAGATCGGGAAGGTAATTACAGTCCTGGTGGAGGTGATCCCCTTCAGGGACCTGATCCGCTTCATCACGACCTTCTCTATGCTCTGGAGATCTTTCTCCTCCAGTTTTATGATTATATCATGTTCGCCCAGGGCCCCGTGGATCTCCTTCACCTCCGGGAGCCTCTTCAGCTCCTCGGCTACCTCTCCCTCTTTCCCTATCTCCGTGCAGATGTAGACAAAGACGAGCATGGTAACATCAGAGAAGAATATCTTTTTGAAAGTATATAGCTTTTATCTAAGGATTCGGGCGTGGAGGGCTTAGATAACAACCAGCGCCTCGATCTTGGGCGTCGGGAGCCGGGCCTCTTTGCCCCTGACGATGGCCGTTATATTCCGCACTTCGTTCTCCTTCAGGTTCAGATAGCCCAATATGGCGCCTATGTGGAACCTGTCCCCCCGGAAGACCCGCTGGTTCATGGCCAGGAGGTGCATCCGGAACTCCCGTTCTATGAGGGCCGTGGAGCCCGATCTCTCGTACTCCTTTATCCCTTCGACCAAAAGCTCCTTGTACCTAAGGGCCGGGAGCTGGGCGAAGATCTCCCCAAGGCGCCCTATGTTGAAGATGAGCCTTAGTGCCTCTTCGTCTAATTGATAGCTGCACGGGAGGAGGCAGTGCCAAACAGCCTTCTCCTCCCCGCCCCTCAGCCTCAGGACGGTGGTGAGGTTCTTCAGGTCGATCTCCGGCCCCACCAGGCCCATGGCAATGGCCCTGTCGCGCCCCCTCAACCCCTTCAGGGCCTCCCAGACCCGGCCGTAATAGTACCTGTCCAGGGCCACGAGGTAGGGGAAGGGGGAGGACCGCTCCTTGCTCTCCGATAGGGCCCCGTGAAGAGCTTCATAATACTCCGTGGCCTTGAGAAGCTCGAAGAGTTCCTCCAGGGTCTCGGCCTGGAGGAGGCGCTCGACGGTCGCCTCTCCCATGGCCCCGTACGGGATCCACTGGTGCGCCACCTTGGTCTTGGTGATCTTCAGGATAAGGACGGTCTTGAGGGCCTCTACCTCGAACCTCCTGGAGTACTCCTCCAGGAAGGCCTTCCGGGACCCGTCCAGAGCTTTGGAGAGGCGATCCATGTCCCTCAGGAAGCTCTTGACCAGGACGCGTTCTATCTCCTTGGGGGCGCTGGATGGGAGCTTTGCCAGCTCCTTCCCGTAGGCCGTGTTCTTGAGGAGGGAGAGGGCGTCCTCGAAGGAGCCCGTTTCCATGATGGCCTTCAGCTCGAAGGGGTCCAGGAGGTAGGACTTCATCCCCCCCACCTTGGCGCTGGGATAGGCGTACTCCTTCAGCATCGCCGCGCCCTCTTTATGGTCCTATAAGCTATGACCGCTACGCCGAGGGCGAAGAGGACGCCCAGGAGGAAAGGTAGTGCCAGGAGCTTGCTCCTTCCATAGAGGCCGTAGGTCTGCAGGGCCACGAGCCCCGCCATCACCACGATGGCCAGATTGACCAGGGCAAAGAAGGCCACCGCTGCCGCTTCTCCCCGCCTCATGCTCACGAACTCCATGGCCTATATTATCCTCCTCGTGGTCCCCATGAGGGTCAGGACAGTTACCCCTATCACGTCCCCCTTCTCCACCGTCCCGTCCCCCCAGGCATGGAAGGCGGCCTGCCGCACCTTCCGCGCCTGGTCTATGCGTTTTGGATACTCGTCCACCAGGGCCAGCGCATTCCCGAGGGGGTGCCTGGCATACCCGCCCATGAAGGTGAGGTAGTTCTTGGGGATGTCCACAGGGGCGATCTTTATGAGGACGGTCTTCCCCGTGGAGACCTTCACGTCCTCATCGGCGAAGATCGCCCTGATCTCCCGCCGGACAGCCCCCGTCGTCGTCTCCAAGGATGCCTCGAAGGCCTTGTCAACCAGATCCCTTATCCTCCAGCTCATCTCCTCACCTCGAGCGCCGTGATGGAATGAAAATCTCCAATCCTGGGAGGTTGGTATAGGTATAAAAAGTTTGCTGTTCTCCCGGCCCGGCCTCAGAGCCCCAGGACCTCGGCCATGGTGTAGATCCTCCCCTTCTCGCTCCTGGCGTGGAGGAACCTCACCGCCTTGATTGCGCCGTTGACGAAGGCCTGCCTGGAGTGGGCCCTGTGGGTTATCTCCAGCCTCTCGCCCTCGCCGGCGAAGAGGACGGTATGGTCCCCCACGATGTCCCCCCCGCGGACGGCGTGGAAGCCTATCTCCCCCTC
>JBBSVP010000122.1:0-2651 GCA_038046745.1 Candidatus Hydrothermarchaeota archaeon | reverse complement strand
GGACGTCTTCGAGAAGGAGCCCCCCCTGGAGAGTCCCCTCCTCAAGCTGGAGAATATCATCCTCACCCCCCATCTGGGGGCCTCGACGGTGGAGGCCCAGCTCCACGCCTCCGTCATAGTCTGCGAGGAGGTTGCCAATGTCCTCCAGAACAGGGCTGCGAGGAACGTGGTGAACATGCCGGTCCTGGCCCCCGAGGCCCTTGAGGAGCTGAAGAACTTCATCCCTCTGGCCGAGGGCCTCGGGAGGTTCGCCATCCAACTCTCCAAAGGGAGGGTTGGTGATGTGGATGTGACATACGCAGGTGGCTTGAAGGACTTCCAGGACCTAGGCGTTCTTACTAACGCCCTCCTCTGCGGGCTCCTGGCACCCATCCTGACGGAAGGTATAAACCTCTTCAATGCCCCCATCATAGCCAGGAACCGCGGGATAAGGGTGACGGAGGGGAAGAGGGAGGACTCGGAGAAGTACCAGAACCTCATTGACCTGAAGGTGAGGACCGACGCGTGGGAGACGACCCTCAAGGGGACCCTCCTCGGCGGAGAGGAGGCCAGGATCGTGGAGGTGGAGGGCTATCCCCTGGACCTCCCCCCCAGAGGGCGGATCCTCCTGGTGAGGCATGAGGATAGGCCAGGGATGATAGGAAAGGTGGCCATGGCCCTAGGGGAGCGGGGCATCAACATAGGCTCGATGCAGGTAGGGAGGAAGGAGGTCGGGGGGCTCCAGCTCATGGTGCTGACGGTGGACCAAGAGGTGGACCAGAGAGTGCAGGACGCGGTGAAAGGGATCGCCGGGGTTGAGAGGGTCCAGGCCCTGGTGATGTGATGTACGCCCCAGAGGACCTGGAGCGGCGGGACGGGACCGGGAAGATCGTCCTCCCAGAAGGCCTCGGTACCGAGGAGGCCTGGGTGGTCCTGAAGGAGACCGGGGCGATCATGACCCTAAAACCCACCGAGGGCAGGCTGGCGGAGAAGGGGAAAGAGTATCCTATCCTCATGAACCCCGAGAGGACGATGACCTCTGCCAGGTACGGCTTTGCACCTCTCAGCATGGAGATGGCGGTGGAGAGGCTGGGGGCGGAGAAGGGGGAGCGGTATTACCGCGAATGGTGGGGTATCAAGGGATAGCTGATTAGAATTCTTTTCATCGTTACTGAGTTTTTGCTATAATAAATGAAAAAACTCCCGGACTCCTCGCTCTACGCTCACCAGGGGGGTTGTCAAGGGGTGGGTAAAAAGCTGCTCAAAAAGGTAATTAAATGATGATGGGGAATATGGGACAAGTCGGTGAGGTATGGCTACGGTAGTCGAGGAAACTCTTAAGAGCCCCAACATCCTCGGTAACTTGGCCGATCTGGTCAGCAGGTGTTATCAGTGCGCCATATGTTCAGGAGTATGCCCCAAGGCCAGGGTCAAGCCTGGTTTCCTACCCAGGCGGATCGTCTTCAGGTCCCTGACGAACCCAGCGGCTCTGGATGATGGGGCGGTCTGGGACTGCCTCACCTGCGGCCTCTGCCTCCAGAAATGCCCCATGAAGGTGGACATTCCGGGCCTGGTCCGCACAGCCAGGGCTGGGCTGGTGGAGATGGGGGGCGGATGCACCGTGGCCCACGACGGCCTCAAGAGCCTCTACGGTATCATGGCCGGCAAGGGGGTGAAACCCCAGAGGAGGGGCCTTTTGGCCCAGGACGTCAAGACAAACGAGAATTCGGATACCCTCTACTTCATGGGCTGCGTTCCCTATCTGGACATACTCTTCAAGGAGGATGTGAACTTCGAGGGCATGGGGATTGCGGACAACACCATCAGGCTCCTCAACGCCGTGGGCATCGAACCAGCCGTGGTGGACGGGGAGAAGTGCTGCGGCCACGACCAGCTCTGGAGGGGGCAGGTGGACCAGTTCATGGAGCTGGGGAAACAGAACCTGGAGCTCCTCAAGAGATACAAGAGGATTGTCACCTCGTGCCCCGAGTGCTACCGGACCCTGGCCCTGGACTATAAGGAGATGTTCGGTGCCAAGCTGGAGGTGGTCCACATCTCGGAGCTCCTGGCCAAGGAGGTGGGGAAGCTCAAGACCAACGGCACCCATCGTGTGGCGACCTTCCACGACTCCTGCCGTCTGGGGAGACACATGGGAGTCTACGATGCCCCCCGGGAGGTCCTCAGGGCCCTGGGCTACGAGCTGCGGGAGATGACCAATACGAGGGAGGAGAGCCTCTGCTGCGGGGTCCCCCAATTCGTCAGGTGCGACGACGAGAACAAGGAGATCAGGAGGCGGAGGCTGAAGGACGCAGTGGGCACGGGGGCGGAGCTCCTCATCACCCCCTGCGCCAAGTGCCAGATCCACCTCAAGTGCCTCCAGAACGACAAGGGAGAGGAGCTGTTGGAGAACAAGTACAACATCAGGATCGTGGACTTCACTACGGCCCTCATGGAGAACCTGGGGAGGTGATGGGATGGAGATGGAGACCTTTGCGCCCCTCCTGAAACCCAGCAAGGGCTTCGAGGAGCTGAAGAAGTCCGTCATAGATACAGGTATGTGCTCAGGGTGCGGGGCTTGCGCCGCCTTCTGCGAGAGGATCGAGATACAGGAGGGCATGCCGGCCCTGGCCAAGGACTGCAACCTGAAGGTCGGGGCCATAAAGTGCAGCCTG
>JBBSVP010000121.1:0-4145 GCA_038046745.1 Candidatus Hydrothermarchaeota archaeon | reverse complement strand
GGTGACCAGCGCCTTCCTCTACCCCATCGCCGTCTCGGTCTCCTCCATCACCGCCTTCATGGGCCCCCTCATGATCAGGAACTCCGAGAGATTGATCGGGTCTCTGGGCGGTGTAGCCCCCCGCCCCCTGGTCACCTACCTGAGCCTCTACGGTCGGCTGGTGGCAGAGCTCAAGACCCTTGGAAAGAAGGCATTCATGAATGAAGAGACGGAGCCCCTCCTCGTCAAGCTGGCCACGAACCTCCTGGTGGTCATGGCGGTCCTCGTCACAGGGAGGGTGGGGGTGGAATTCGCCGAGAGGGAGGAGGCCTTGGCGGGTCTTGTGAACGCCATCTGGGTCATGGTGGGGATCCTCCTCCTTCCCTTCCTTTATACCTCTCTAAGACTCTGGGATGCCTTCCTAGGTGCCCTCATAGGTCAGGCAGTAGCCCGTCACCACGGGCGCCAGGCCGAGAGGGTAGGGACAGTACTGAAGAACAGCCTCCGCCTCCTCACGGTCCTGCTCCTCGGGAGCCTGGTGCTGGCCGTAGGCTCTCCCTTCCTCCCTCCCCTCTCCGTAGCTTCCATCGTCTTTGCGTCCGTTGGGATGGCGGCCCTCCGCCTCTGGGTGTCCATCCAGGAGGCCCACCGGGGGATAGAGGGGATAGTCCTCAGGATCTTCGAGAAGGAGCTCCCCGAGGAGATGATCGTGAGGGCGGCCATGGCAGATACCATAAGGAGGGAGTACCCCTGGGGGGGGGACTTCGAGGCCATGTCCATAAGGGAGGCGTCGCCTGCGGCTGGGAAGGCCCTGAAGGATCTGGACGTCCGCGGGAAGACGGGGGCCATGGTCGTCTATCTGCGGAGGAGCGGGGAACACCTGGTCAATCCGCCGCCCTCCACAATCCTCCATCCCGGGGATGTGGCCATCCTCATAGGGGACGAGGAGCAGCTCAACAGAGCCAAAAGTCTCCTACTCATCCCTTGAGGTCTTATCCGCGGCTTGGAGGTAACCCTTCACCATCTTCATGGCGCAGAGCTCCCCGCACATGGTGCATACATCCGGGTCCTGGGGCCGCCTCTTCTCTCGGTACTCCCGGGCCTTCTTCTCATCGAGGCAGAGCTTGAACTGGCGCTCCCAGTCCAGGTCCACGCGGGCCTTGGCCATGGCGTGGTCCCTCTCGATCCCGATGCCCCTGGTGATATCGGCGGCGTGGGCCGCGATCCGCGATGCAACGACGCCCTGCCGGACGTCCTCCAGGTCTGGCAGGGCCAGGTGCTCCGCGGGGGTGACGTAGCAGAGGAAGTCGGCCCCGGCCAGCGCTGCCAGGGCGCCTCCAATGGCGCCAGTTATGTGGTCGTAGCCCGGGGCTATGTCCGTGACCAAGGGGCCCAGGACATAGAAGGGCGCGCCCTTGCAGAGGCGCTTCTCCAGGAGGACATTCGCCTCCACCTCGTTCAAGGGGACGTGGCCAGGTCCCTCCACCATGCACTGTACGCCTGCCCTGCGGGCTTCCTCCACCAGCTCCCCCAGGATGATGAGCTCCTGGAGCTGGCCCCTGTCCGTGGCATCTTTTATACTGCCGGGGCGGAGGGCGTCGCCAAGGCTGAGGGTCACATCGTACTCCCTTGCTACATCCAGGAGGTGACCGAAGCCCTTGTAGAGGGGGTTCTCGGCCCCGTGGTGGAGCATCCATGAGGCCAGGATGGAGCCCCCCCTGGAGACGATCCCTGTCAGCCTCCCCTGCTTCAGAAGTCTGTCGAGGCTCTCCCGCGTGAGGCCGGCGTGGACCGTCATGAAGTCCACTCCGTCCCTGGCGTGGGCCTCTATGGTCCTGAAGAGGTCGTCCTCCGAGAGGTCCATAGGTCTCTTGGCTGCCATCGCCGCCTGGTAGATGGGGACGGTGCCCAGAGGGACGGGCAGCTTCAGGAGCTCCCTCCTCATCTTGTCTATGGCCTTACCGGTGCTCAGATCCATGAGGGTGTCGGCCCCGTACTCAATGGCCGCCCGGGCCTTGAGGAGCTCCCCATCCAGGTCCTCTATATCACCGGATGTACCTATGTTGGCGTTGACCTTGACCCTGAGCCCCTCGCCGATCCCCAGGGGCTTCGCCCCTCTCCTCCTCATGTTCCCAGGGATGACGATCCTCCCCTGGGCGATCCCCCTCAGGACGGCCTCGGCGGCAACGCCTTCAGCCTCGGCCACCGCCTTCATCTCCGGGGTTATCTCTCCCCGTGCAGCCGCCTCCATCTGGGTCATGAAGCACCTTCCGCAAGTAGATTAACGTCGGAACCCTTTAAGCTTATGGGAAAATATTTATGATCTCCCTCCGAGGTTGACTAAGGAGTTGCATGAGGCTCATAACCCTGACCACGGACTTCGGCTGGACCGAGTACGTGGGCGCCATGAAGGGCGTGATCCACTCCATCCATCCAGGGGCGCGGGTCGTGGACATAACCCACGGGGTGAGGAGGTTCGACGTCCGCCAAGGCGCCTACATCCTAGGTACTACGTACCTCTACTTCCCAAAGGGGACTATCCACTGCGCCGTCGTGGACCCCGGCGTGGGAACGGCGAGGCGCGGCATAATCCTCTCGGCGGGAAGCCAGACCTTCGTGGGCCCCGACAACGGCCTCTTCTCGATGGTGGAGGGCGTCGAGGAGGCGTACGAGATAAAAGCCAAGCCGAAGGCCAGGACCTTCTGGGGGAGGGACGTCTTCGCCCCCGCCGCGGCCCGCCTCGCCGCTGGCGCCAAACCTCAGGAGCTGGGGAGGAGGGTGAACGGGTATGAGCGGCTGGAGTTCAGAGCTGGGGTGAGCGGGAAGCTGGCTCTGGGCGAGGTGATCTGCGTCGACCACTTCGGCGATATAATCACGAGCCTGAAGGAGGAGCACCTGACGGCCATAGGCGCCGAGCACGGTGCCAGGCTGGAGGTCAGGCTGAAGGGGAAGAAGCGTAGCTTCCGCTTCCTGGAGAGCTACGGCCACGCCCGGAGGGGGGAGCTCATCTGCCTCGTCGGGTCCGCTGGCCACCTGGAGCTGGCCGTAAACCAGGGGGATGCCGCCGCCAGGCTTGGGGTCGCGGGCGGCGAGGGGATAGAGGTGAGGCTTTAAATATCCGGGGGCCCCATGGAGGAGCATGCGGGGCCTCCTCATAGGCCGGTTCCAGCCCTTCCACAACGGCCACCTCTACGTCGTCAAGGAGATCCTGAAGGAGGTGGACGAGCTCGTCATTGCCATAGGCAGCTCCCAGCGCTCCCACACCGTGGAGAATCCATTCACGGGTGGGGAGCGCCTCATGATGATCTCCAAGTCCCTGGCTGAGAACGGCATCGCCAAGAGGCACTATATAATCCCCATTCCAGACATGGACAACAACTCCATCTGGGTCTCGCACGTGCGATCACTCACCCCGCCCTTCGAGAAAGTCTACTCGGGCAACACCCTTGTCAAGCGCCTCTTCCTGGAGGTCGGGGTCAAGGTCACGACCCCTCCCCTCTACAACCGGGAGGAGTATTCAGGAACGGAGATCAGGGCCCGGATCCTGAAGGGAGGGCCCTGGGAGGGCCTGGTACCTCGGGCCGTCGTCGAGGTCATCAGGGAGGTGGATGGGGTGCGGAGGATGAGGGATTTGAGCAAGGGGGATAAGATTTAAGGAACTCCAAAACCTCTAATAAAAATGATAGAAAAACTACGTTCAAAAGAGGCTCTTGTCTTGCCATTTGTATACATTTTGTTATTATTTCTTATAGATAGTATCACTATCGCCTTGGAAAGTGGGCGCATATGGGCCATTGGTTTCGCAATCTTTGGATTCTTGTTGTGCGCTTTCTATTCTAAATTCGTTCTCCGATCAAAGCCGTGGGGGTTGCTGACTCCATCTGTAAGATTGAAATGCGGTTCTTGTTGGTCCCTCTTTGTCGTCCTGTCTATCTCCCTTTCTTCGCTGTCTATTACCAATCTAATGGATATAGGAGGTTTTGATAGATTTTTTTATGCAACATTTGGGGGGTCCATGCTCCTTTTTTATATAGGTAAAAAAACCGATGCTTATCTCGAAATTGCATTGAAAGATGGAGGCCCCTATTTTAGGGGTTCGCAGACAGAGACGCGTTAACTACTCCCGCCATCTAAACACATCCCCCTTCCTCACCCTCCCCCCCTCA
>JBBSVP010000120.1:0-6665 GCA_038046745.1 Candidatus Hydrothermarchaeota archaeon | reverse complement strand
GCGTTTCCTTACCTTTAGGCACCAGGAGCCGCTCTATCTCCTCCTTCCTCTTCTCGTACCTCTGTACCAGCTCCGATTCCGTCTGGAGGAAGTCCTGGTAGCCCAGGATGTCCTTGATGAAGCCCGCCTCCCTCTTCTCCTTCAGGATCTTCTCCACGGCCCCCTTGATGTTCTCGTGGAGCATCATGCAGTTGCAGACGTCCTCGTACTCTGCCGCCATCTCCTTGTTCACCGCCGCCAGCTTCTCCTTCTTCTCCTGGGCCTCGGAGGAGAGGGCGATTATATGGCCCACCTTCCCAACTAGGCCCTCGCGGGTGAAGGGCTTGAAGATGTAATCGACGAGGCCTGCGATGTCCTTCTTCTTTATGATCTCTTCCGAGAGGTGGAGGACGGTGAGCATGGCCACCGGTATGGACCGCGTGGCCGGATCGGCCTTCATGCGCCGGAGGACCTCCCAGCCGTCCATCCCTGGCATCATGACGTCCAGGAGGACCAGGTCGGGCCTCTCGGTCTCGAGCTTCTTGAGGCACTCGGCCCCGCTGTAGGCCTCTATCACCTGGTAGCCCTCCTTCTCCAGGCACTTCTTGGCCAGGAAGACGTTGTCGGGCTCGTCGTCCACCACCATCACCTTCTTCATGGGCCGCCCCCCTTCTCCTTGAAGTGCTTGGGGGGCAACGTATTCACATTCCCCCAGTACTCCGGGATCATCCGCATCTTCTCTATGAACTCCTCGTACTTGACAGGCTTTGTTATGTAGCTGTTGGAGCCCAGACCATAGCTCTGGACCACATCCTCCTCGTTGGCCGAGGAGGTGAGCATGACGACGGGTATGGACCTGTACCTGCTATCGGACTTCAGCTCCTTGAGGACCTCCAGGCCGCTCTTCTTCGGCATCTTTATATCCAGGAGGATGAGGTCGGGCCGTGGGTTATTCTCGCTCCTGACGTAGCGCAGGGCCTCTTCCCCGTCCTTGACCACATGGAAGGCGTAGGTAAATCCGTTCCGGGCCGAGAGTATGGCCTTCTTTATGAGGAAGACGTGGTCCTCGTCGTCCTCTGCCAGGAGGATGTCTATGATTCCGTTTCTGGTCATCCCATCCATACCTTCTCACCTGGGACCTTAAAGTTTACCGTCTCGCAGCTTTCCCATTCTTACCCAGATCTCTTCCTGTCCTTCGGGATGGTGAAGTAGATGGTGGCGCCCTTGTCCCTGGCGGACCGGACCCATATCCGCCCCTTGTGGAGGGTTATGATCTTCTGGACGATGGCCAAGCCCATCCCCGTCCCTCTCACGTCCTTGGTCCTCTCGTCCTGGATCCTCTGGAAGATCTTGAAGATCTTCTCGTGGTACTCTTCAGGTATGCCTATCCCGTTGTCCCGGACATAGAACTCCCACTCCGCCCCCTTGTCCTCGCACCCCACCGCCACGAAGGGCTCCTGTGGATTTCCAATATACTTTATGGAGTTGTCGATCAGGTTGGTGAAGACCTGGGCTATGCGGTCCTTCTCGCAGTAGATGGTGGGAAGGTTGGGCTGGATGATGAACCTTATCCCCTTCTCCTTGGCGGGGAGGGAGAGCTCCTCGCAAACCTCCTTCGCCAGGGCCAGCGTGTCGACCTCCTCGAAGGGCTTCGCCACCCTACCGATCCTGGAGAGTTCCAGGAGGTCCATGATAAGCCGTTCCATCTTCTCCACGTTCTTCAGGACGCGCTCGATATAGAACCTGCCCTCTTCCCCCAGCCCCTTGCCGTACTCCTCCTTCAGAAGTGAGGTGAAGCCCTGGAGGGTGCTCAGGGGCGACTTGAGGTCGTGGGAGATGGTGTAGACGAAGTTCTCCACCTCCCTGGACTTCTCCTCCAGGGCTATATTCCTCTCCCTGAGTTCCTCCTCCATCCTCTTCCTCTCGGTTATGTCCTTGTACACCTCTATCACGGCGTATGAGCCATCGGGGTTCCTGACGGCCGAAAGGGGTACCAGGTAGGTCCTCCGACCCTTGGAGGTCATCTCGACGGTCCTGGGTTTCATCTCCGTGGTGACTACGAACCTGGCATCGATGGGCAGTTTCCTAGGTCTCGCTTCCTCCTCCATCCTTTCCAACCGAATCTCCTTTATGAGCTCTTTTACTGGACACGGACGATCGTCCCCATGCACCAGTCCCAATATCACCTCGTGGGACTCCCTCCCGAGGGAGCCTGGGCCGAAGCGCTGATAGAAGGTCCAGTTGAGGAGTTGGACCCTGGCCTCCTCGTCCACCATGGCAAGGCCGTCCCCCATGTTCGCCAGGACTGTGTGGAGCCTGTCGCGCTCCATCATGAACTCCTGGTTCTTCCTCTTCAGCTCCTCCTCCAGCCTCTTCCTCTCCGTTATGTCCCGCAGTATCGCCGAGGAGCCCACGATCCGCCCCTCGGCGTCCTTGAGGGCCGTCCTGGTGATATCAACCTCCACAACCCTGCCGTCCTTGGACAGCCGCTTGGTCTCATGCCCCCGTATGATCCCCTTCTCCAGGAGGGCCTTCGTGATAACCTCCTGCTCCCATCTGGTATCTATATCCGGAGGAACGAGGGGCTCGATAGTCTTCCCCACCATCTCCTCGGCCTTGTACCCGAACATGGCCTCGGCCCCTTTGTTCCAGGAGGTTATGACACCGCGGGCATCGAAGCCCACGATGGCGTCGGCGCTCTCATTGGTTATCTGAGCCAGCCTGACGATCTCCCGGTTCTTCTCCTCCAGTTCCCGGATCTTCCCTTTCAGCTCTGTATGTAGGACCTCCAGCCGATAATTCATGGCATTGAAGGAGGCCGCCAGCTCTCCGATCTCGTCTCTGGTCTCGATCTCCAGGACCCTGGGCTCCCCCCTCCCCACAGCCTTGGTAGCCTCCGTGAGACGGCTTATGGGACCTGCAATCCCCCTGGCTATGAGGACCCCTGCCATGGAGGCGATGAGGGCACCGATGAGAGTTGCCAGGAGGATGGAGTTTCTTGTAGTTATGGCTTTGGCGAAGGCGTACTGCGATGGCTGGACCACCACCACCCCCCAGCCAGATATGGGTATTGGAGAATATGCCACGAGATACTCCTCTCCCTGCCAAGGCTCCAAGATGGCGCCCTCCTCCATGCGCAGGACCCTCTTGATGAAGGGAAACTGGGCCAGGTCCTCCCTCCGGCTCCCTATCGTAGCCCCGAAGCGGTCCACCAAGAAGGCCCTCCCGCCTTCCCCTGCATCCACCGCACCCATCATCACGGCTATTCGCCCCAGGTCAAGGGAAGCGCCCATGAGCCCCGAGATCCTCCCCTCGCCATCCCTGAGGGGGGTGACGACGTTCACCTCTGGGCCGGCGGTGACTCTGGTGAAGGTATCGCTGTAGATCGGGCGACCGCTGAGGATGGCACGTTTGTACCAGTCGGCGTAAGCGAAGTTCCGGTGGGAGGGTAGCTCCTGGTAAGGGTAAGGACTTATCATGAGGGTCGTCCCTTCGTCCAGGACGATGAAGGTGTAGAGGAAGGGGTCGTAGGTGAGGCGTAGGGCGTCCATGGTCCGCCACTTGGCAGGATCCACGGTGGGGGGTATCCCCTTGAGGGACTCGTTGTAATAGACGGCAGATGACAGGTTCCTTATCTCCGGGAGGTCCGCGGCGAACTCCAGGAGCTTCGCCGAGTCCTGGAGGTACTGGTCTATGAGAGTGGAGGTCTTCTTTGCGGCGTCCAGACGCTCGGCAAAGACCTTCTTCTCCTCAAAGGCATAGAAGAGGTACATCTGATGGGCCCCCGCGAGGAGGGTTGGGATCAATGCCACCAGGACGAACAGGATGGTCAGTTTGGCCCTGAGGCCCTTCGCCCCTATCACCGCGCCACCCCCATCCGGGCCAGCCTCCCCTCGGCCATGGAAGCGGGGTTCGTGCCAGGATAGCGTCTGATTAGTTCCGTGTAGACTGCCCAAGCCGCCTCTGTATCCCGCAGTTTATCCTCGTATATCCTCCCCGTCAGGTAGAGGGCCAGGGGCGCTGTCTCGCTCCGGGGGTACTCTTCAACCACCCGGCGGTACTCGGCGATGGCTTTCTCATAGTTGCCTATGGAGTAAGAGGCGTGGGCTATCTCGAACTGGGCATCGTCGGCCCACTCGCTACCGGGGTACTTCTCTACGATCTCCCCGTACTGGTCGATGAAGAAGAGGTAGTCGCCGTAGGAGAACCCCCACCCCCCGCGGCTGTACCCCTCGTGGACCAGCTGATAGGCTTCCAGGGCCGCAATCTCAGGGCTTGGGCCTTCTACCTGGGGAGGAGGCCTGGGCCAGAAGGAGGCCACAGCAAGGAGGAGGACAAGCGCTGCCAAGAAGGCCAGGATACGCCTTCTCGATTCCGGGCTCACAGATAGATATTTGGAGCACCGGCCATAAAAACTTAAGGAGTTGGGAATAGGGTAGAGAGGCGTGAGGGTCCTGATCTTCGGCGCAGGAGCCATGGGCTCCGTCTTCGGCGGGTTCCTATCCAGGACGACCGATGTCGTCTTGGTAGGGCGGAACCCGCATGTGAAGGCCGTGCGGGAGCACGGCCTCCGGGTGAGCGGGATCTGGGGGGAGCACCTCTTCAGGCCTGATGCCAGGACCACCCTGGAGGACCTTGGGCTTTTCGACACTGTCTTCATAACCACCAAGGCCTACGACACCCCCACCGCCGTGAGGGAGGTCCTACTCCACCTCACACCCCAGGGTACCGTTATAACGATGCAGAACGGGATAGGGAACGAAGAGGCGGTGGCCGAGGTCGTGGGAAGGGATAGGACGATGGGAGGGATGGCGATCTTCGGCGCCAGGCTGGTGGCTCCCGGGCATGTGGAGGTGACCGTCTATGCCTCCGAGTGCCGCGTGGGCCCCCTAGCAGGGGGCCTGGAGAGGGCGGTGAAGCTGGCGGAGACGCTCTCGAGGGCAGGCATACCCACGCTGCCCACTGGGGAGATCGTCAGGGAGAAATGGATGAAGGCCTTCTACAACATCGCCCTGAACCCCCTCTCCGCCGTCCTCCGGGTCCCCTACGGCTTCCTCGGGGAGCACGAGGAGACGAGGGGGCTCATGAAAAGCCTCCTAAAGGAGGCTTTTGCCGTGGCCAGGGCCCAGGGGGCAGAGTTGGAGATGGACTGGGAGGAGTACTTCAGGTACCTCCTGGAACGGCAGCTCCCCCCCACGGCCGGGCACAGGTCCTCCATGCTCCAGGACCTGGAACGGGGGAGGAGGACCGAGATAGATTACCTCAACGGGGCCATCGTCGGGCTGGGGAAGAGGAAAGGAATAAAAACCCCTGTGAACGAGACTATTGTGCGCATAGTCAAAGCCTTAGAGGCCATGGTATGAATCCGAGAGAGATCAACCGCATCCTGGGGCCCATCCTGATCGTGGGGCTCCTCGTGGGCACCGCCCTCCTGGAGAGGTCACCCATAGGTGGCTACCTCTTCGTCCTCCTCATAATAGTAACGGTCTTCTTCTACCTCCCTATGGAGGACCTGTACGCCTAGTCTTCCCTGGCGAGCCGCTCCAGTCCCTCGAGGGACTGGAGCCCTTCGGAGATCTTGATAACGGTCCCGTTGGGACCGTACCTCACCCACGTCGGGTAGACCTTCACCATGGCCGGGCACCCGTGCTTCGAGCAGTCCACGTACTCTATATACACGAAGTCCTCGCCGAGGAGACTCTGCTGGATGTTGCAATCTGTCACGTAGTGGGCCCCGTACATAACCCAGCCCTTCTCCGTCAACCGCTTGGCCAGGGGTTCGCCCCTGAAGAGTAGGAGAGAGGAGAGGACGAGGACAATAGATATGACCAGAACGGACGTCAACCTGCGATCCATGCATTAGTATTGGATTATCTGACTATAAATAGATTAAGAAAAGAAAGATTTATATATTTTATACCAGCCCTATTCTTTACGAGGTGTGTATATGGAGATGGAGAAGATAGGGAGCTACTCATTCATCGCCGGTGTTGTATTAGCTATAGTGATAGGTTTCGTGTCCTTGGCGACGGAGACGGTACTGCTCGTCCTCGTGGTACTGGGGCTCATAGTGGGCTTCCTGAACGTAACGGAGAAGGAATCTACGCCCTTCCTGGTCGCAGCCATTGCACTGATGGCAGCAGGTGCCGCCCAGTTGAGCAGGCTCCCCTTTGTGGGGAAGCAGCTGGCCACCATCATAGGCGCCATAACCATCTTTGTCGCACCGGCAGCCATCATCGTGGCCCTGAAGGCGATAAAGGACATGGCCAAGACAAAGTAGATTTTCTAGACCCTGGCGGCTTGATAGCCGCCTCTTTTTTTAATTACCTCTTAACCTGCTCCACCAGCATGGGCATGAGTTCTGGCCCCACGATTGTCCCTATGCTGCCCTTCCTGCATGGACCCTCACCGAAGGACCTCAGGCCGTCGGGCTCCACACCGGCGCCAGCGATGAGGAGCGGCACGGGATCGGCGGAATGGGCCTTGAGGGCGCAGGGGGTCGAGTGGTCGGCTGTGACGGTGACGACAGTCTTGGAGAGGTCCAATCGCCGGAGCAACGGTCCGAAGAAGAGGGAGTCTATCTTCTCGATGGACCTCCGCTTCCCCTCGACGTCGCCGTCGTGACCAGGGACGTCCGGTCCCTTTATGTGAATATACAGTCCGTCGAATCGGTCTAGCTCCTGGAT
>JBBSVP010000119.1:6506-9091 GCA_038046745.1 Candidatus Hydrothermarchaeota archaeon | reverse complement strand
GAGCGCTTCACCGGGGCCACCAGGATCTCCTTCAGGAAGCCGAACAGCTTCTCCCAGAGGACCGAGACCCCCGAGAACATGGAGGAGAAGAGGAGCGACATGCCGATGATCCCCGGGGCCATGAAATCCAGGTAGCCCACCGGGATGTCGGCCAGGGCGAAGGAGGACCGGAGCCCGGTCCCCAGGATGGCCAGCCAGAAGAAGGGCGTGGCCAGGGACCCCACGAGCCGCGACCTAGCCCTGAAGAAGACCTTCATCTCCCTCAGCCAGATGGTATAGACGGCGTTCATCGCAGCTTCGCCCTCATGATGGACCTTATCCTGTCCCTGGCGTTCCCTTTCTCCTCCCTGATCCCCTTGCCGGTGTAGCCGATGAAGACGTCCTCCAGCGTGGGCTTGTGGAGGCCGACCGAGCAGACCTCTATCCCGGACCGCCTGGCCAGGTCTATCACCCTGGGTATCAGCCCCTCCCCGCCCCTGACCCCCAGGCTTATCACCCCGTCGGCCAGGTGGACCTCCTCGGCCCAGCTCTCAGCCTTGAGGAGCCCCACGAACCTCTCGGGCTCCGAGGCCATGACCGTTATCACGTCCTCCCCTACCTTCTCCTTCAGCTTTCTGGGGGCATCCAGGGCTATTATGCGCCCCTTGTCTATGATGGCCACCCGGTGGCAGAGGCTGTCCGCCTCTTCCATGTAGTGGGTGGTCAGGATCATGGTGATCCCCTCTTCCCTGTTCAGCTTGAGGATGTACTCCCATATCCGCCTCCTCGTCTGGGGGTCCAGGCCCAGGGTCGGCTCGTCCAGGAAGAGGATCTTGGGGAAGTGCATCAGCCCCCTCGCCAGCTCCAGCCTCCTCCTCATCCCCCCGGAGTAGGTCTTGACCAGGTCGTCGGCCCTATCCTCCAGCTCCACCAGCTCCAACACGGCATCGATCCTCTCTCTTCTCTTCTCTGCACCGAGGCCGTAGAGGCGGCCGTGGAAGTCCAGGTTCTCCCTCCCGGTGAGCTGTATATCTAGGCTGGGGTCTTGGAATACCACCCCAATGGCCCTCCTGACGGCATCCGGCTCCCGGGCCACATCGTGCCCCCAGACCCGCGCCTTTCCGGCGGTGGGCCTGAGCATGGTGCAGAGCATGTTGAGGAAGGTGGTCTTCCCGGCCCCGTTTGGGCCTAGGAGTCCGAAGAGCTCCCCTTCCTCGATCCTTATGGAGACGTCGTCTACCGCTGCTAGCTCCCCGAACCGCTTGGTAAGCCCCTCTGTTGTTATAGCCTCCATCGAACCACCTATCAGGCCGGAGATATATTATTGTATGGAGCAAAGAATTTAAACCCCAGGGGCGATTCTCCCTCATGCTCGCCACCAGGGTCTCCACCATCCAGCTCCAGAATCCCACAATCCTCGCTTCAGGGATCCTGGGTTCCTACGGCTCTTCCATCCGGCGGGTGGCCGAGAAAGGTGCGGCAGCGCTAGTGACAAAGTCCCTGGGGGTGGAGGCGAGGACCGGGCACAACAACCCCACGGTGGTGGAACTGGAGGGGGCCCTGATAAACGCCATGGGCCTTCCCAATCCAGGATATAAGGCCTTTGGAGAGGAGATAATAGCGGCCAAGGCAGGCGGCAGGCCCATCATAGGCTCGGCCTACGGCTTCTCGGTGGAGGAGTACGTGGAGGTGGCCAGGGGCCTCGAAAGCTACGGTGTCGATGCCGTGGAGCTGAACCTTTCATGCCCCAACGTGGCAGAGACCGGCACCGAGTTCGGCCAGGACCCTGAGCTCTGCTCGGAGGTCGTGCGGGCGGTGAAGGGGGCCGTCAAGATACCTGTCTTCGCCAAGCTGACGGCCGAAGTGGGGGATATCGTGGAGATAGCCAAGGCCTGCGAGGAGGCCAGGGCCGACGGGGTGCCGGCCATAAACACCCTGCGGGCCATGAAGATCGACGTGAGGGTGCGGACGCCGGCCCTCGGGAACAGGACGGGGGGGCTGAGCGGGTCCTACATAAAGCCCATAGCGGTGCGGTGCGTCTACGAGATAGCGCAGGAGACGGACCTGGACATCATAGGGTGCGGTGGAGTTTCTACGGGCGAGGACATAGCCGAGTTCCTCATGGCCGGGGCAAAGGCCGTGGAGATCGGGACCGGGGTATGGCTTAGGGGGATAGGGGTCTTCAAGAAGGCTTCCGAGGAGCTGGAGAGGTTCATGCAGGAGTACAAGTATTCCAGCATCGAGGAGCTGGTCGGGGCGGCCCTCTGAGATGCTAGAGAGGTTGGAGGCCCTGGGGAGGGAGGTTCCCCTATCGCCCCTCCAAAAGATCCTGCTCACCACCGACGGGTCCGTGACGCGCATCCTGGAGGCCCTGGCAGGACCGGTACGGGTGGAGACGGTGGCCCAGAGGGTGGTGAAGGCCGACGGGGAGAGGGCCGGGCTCCTGGGTGTCGAGGAGGGGGAGGAACTCAACTACAGGGTTGTCACCCTCCTCGGGCGAGGGCGCCCGCTGGTCCGGGCAGTGTCCTATACCCCTCTGAAGCGGCTTAAGCCAGAGTTCCGGGAAGAGATTATGCGCCGGGACCTGCCCATAGGGGCGATCATGG
>JBBSVP010000119.1:0-6496 GCA_038046745.1 Candidatus Hydrothermarchaeota archaeon | reverse complement strand
GTGGGTCCCGGCGTGGATCGTCGAGGCGATCATGGCCAGGCTGCGGATGGAGGCGAGGAGGGAGGTGAGGGATCTCGGGACCGCCAGGGCCGACGGGGAGCTGGCAGGGGTCTTCGGGGTTGAGGAGGGCTCCCTCCTCCTCTGGAGGAACTACCACATCATCCACCAGGGGGCCATACTGATGAACATAACGGAGACCTTCCCATACGAGGCCTTCCGGTGATGTCCACCGCCATCAAGGTCGAGAACCTCTCCAAGGCCTTCTGGTCAGGGGCCGTCAGGATCCAGGCCCTCGACGGCGTGGGCCTCCAGGTGGAGGAGGGGGAGATCTTCGGCCTCCTCGGGCCAAACGGCGCAGGCAAGACCACCCTTATAAGCATCCTCTGCGGCCTGACCACCAGGGACTCCGGCAGGGCCGAGATCTTCGGGATGGACGTGGAGAGCGCCCTCCCTCAGGTCCAGGAGGTGATAAACGTGGTCTCGGGCTTCTCGGGGGTTATCCATGCCATCACCCTGGAGGAGATGCTCAAGTACTACGCCATGCTCTACTCCATCCCGGAACCTGAGGAGAGGATCGATGAGGTCCTCGCGCTGGTGGAGCTGGAGGATAGGCGGGCCGAGTGGGTCAGCCTCTTCTCCGCGGGGCTGAGGCAGAGGTTCTTCCTGGCCAAGGCCCTGCTGAACAGGCCGAGGGTCCTCTTCCTCGACGAGCCCACGGTTGGCCTGGACGTTGGGATGGCGGTCAAGATCAGGGAGATGATAAAGAGGCTGGGGAGGGAGGGATATACCGTCCTCCTCACGACCCACAACATGTTCGAGGCCGAGGCCCTCTGCGGGCGCATAGCCCTGATCCACAAAGGGAGGATAAGGGTCGTGGGGACCCTCCGGGAGATCAAGGGGGCGATAAGAGAGGAGAAGGTGATCGAGGTCTCCACCGACGGGGGGGCGGAGTTGTGCGAAAAGTTCCAGGGTCTGGAAGGGGTGATCTCCTGTGCCCGGGACGGGGGGAACGTGCGGGTGGTGGTGGACGACTACGGGCGGATGAAGAACCTCATGGCTTACCTGGCTAAAGAGGGGCCCAGGGTCTACTCCATAAGGCTCGTGGAGCCGACGCTGGAAGAGGTCTTCCTGGAGCTGACGGGAGAGGATCATGGGCGCCGTTAGCAGGATCTACTCCCAGGTCTACAAGAATTTTAAGACCCTGCGGGGGTCCGCCTTCAGGCTCTTCGACGTCCTCGCGTGGCCCTACATCCTCCTCTTCTCCATCACCCTCTTCGTTGGCTTCGTGGGCGGGAAGCGGTACATGGACATGGTCATATTGGGGATCATCGGCTGGCGGTGCGTCTACCACCTCCAGATAGACATGGTGACGAGCCTCACCGAGGAGTACTGGAACAACTCCATCCCCCACCTCATGGTCTCCCCCATAAGGCGGCTGGAGTTCATCCTGGGAGGGGCCATATCCGGGGCAGTGAAATTCCTCTTCGTCCTGGCCTCCTACCTGGTCATAGGCCATTTCCTGTATGCGTTCCACGTGGAGGACTACGCCCTCTTCGCCGTGGCCCTCCTCTTCCTGGGCGTCTTCGGCATCGTCCTGGGGATGATCAGCCTGGGCCTCATCTACATCTTCCAGGAGGACGCCTTCACCGTGGCCTTCCTGATCCCGGATGTGCTGGTCCTCCTCTCGGGTGTATATTATCCGACCACCGTCTTCCCGGAGCCGGTCTACACCCTCTCCCAGCTCCTGGCCTCCACATACGCCTTCGACCTCCTCAAGGCGATGGTGGGGATGGGGACCGTGCGAATACAGCCCCTGGTGATCCTCACCCTGGCCTGGCTTGGTATAGGCCTGGCCTTCAACAGACTCGCTTACGACTACGCCAGGAGGAGGGGTAGGCTGGCGAGGCTGGGCTGAGATGGTGAGCGTGCGCGTAACTACTCCGTCGAGGGTTCACATCGGCCTCATAGACCTCAACGCCTCCCTGGGGAGGGTGGACGGTGGGATAGGCATCGCCCTGGAGGAGCCCAGGATCAGGCTCAGGGCCGAACCTGCGGAGGGAATAGAAGTCACCGGCCCTTTGGCCGAGAGGGCGTCAGCCGCTGCCAAGAGGACCATCGAAGCCCTCCACCTGGAGCTGGGCATCAGGATCGAGGTGGAGGAGGCGTATGGGCAGCACCTGGGGCTGGGCTCCGGTACCCAGATCGCCCTGGCAGCCGGGAAGGCCGTCTCTGCCCTGAACGGCCTGAGGCTCGATGCCTGGGAGATCGCGCGGATCGGGGGGCGGGGCGGGACATCGGGGATAGGGGTTGCGGCCTTCGAGGGTGGCGGATTCATTCTGGACGGAGGGCATTCCACGAAGGTAAAGCAAGGTTTCGCCCCTTCTTCGGCCTCCAGGGCCCCTCCCCCGCCACTCCTGGCCAGGCATCCCTTCCCCTGGAAGGTGGTCCTGGTGATACCGAAGGTCCCGGGGGATTTCCACGGGAGGCTGGAGCGGGATATATTCCAGCGCCACTGCCCCATTTCGAGGCAGGAGGTGGAGAGGGTGAGCCACCTCGTCCTCATGGGCCTCCTCCCGGCCCTGGCCGAGGCGGATATAGCCGCCTACGGCAGATTCGTGAACGGGCTCCAGTCCATAGGTTTCAAGGGGATAGAGGTGGGCTTGCAGCCTCCGGTGGTGAGAGAGCTCATGGCCCTCTCCAGGCGCCATGCGCCCGGGGTGGGCCTCAGCTCATTCGGCCCCACCATCTACTGTATCCTGGAGGACGAGGGGCCCCTCCTCGACGCCCTCAAGGGGAGGGCAGAGGTGGAGAGGGTCATCGTCACCAGGGCCAACAACAGAGGCGCTGCTATAGAGGTAGACCCGTAAGTTTAGCAGCGCCTACCGCCGGGAAGACCTCCCTCGCACCCTCGATGGGGCCGTAGAGGAGGAAGTCCATATAGAGGGAAGCCACTGCATTGAGGGCCGCGCCCATTGCCCCCGCCTCTTCCCTGCCGCCCGGCACCTTCCAAGTGGTGGTCACGTTCCCGGTACCGCAGCCGATAGGGTGGGGGAGCGCCTCCCTCATCTTCATGGCGAGCCTCGATAGGGGCGCCAGCTCCTTGGCCTCCAGGAGGAGAAGGTCCACCAGAGGCGTAAGCCTAGCGGCCCGGGCCTTCTGGAGGAGTCCCGGGAGGAGCTTACTCCTCTCCTCAATCCCCAGCCTCCCATTTCCCTTCCGGGCAGTGAAGAGAACCCCGTACCTCACGCCCAGATCCCTGAGGGCCTCCAGCTCCTCCAGCTCCGTCCAGGGGGCGATGCTGTTGTATACCGCCCGATCCCCGAGGCCTATCTCCAGGGCATGTCCGGCGCCGGCGAGCCTCACCCCGGCATCCACTGCATCGATGAAGATGGGGCCCTCGGTGGCCCCAGCCACGAAGTCTATATATCTGATCATGGCTTCGGGGGTCTGGGCCACCACGTCCAGGGCCGAGCCAAGGCCGAAGGTACCGGCCAACCGGTCCTGGGCCACTATCAGCCGCTCGGCCTTCTCCAAGTCGAATAACCCTCTCCGAGGATTCTTGACTATCCCGTGCCCCCAGTAGAAGATGGAGCCCACCAGGAGGGTTTCCCCCTTCTTGAGCCTGGATGCCCACCCCCTGCCCATGCTAGCCCCAGGGGTCTGCCACGTCGCTGTAGCCCCTGCTCTCCCAGTAGCCCGGCTCCTTCTCCTTGGTGAAGGTGATCCCACTCAGCCATTTGACGCTCTTGTAGGCATATTTTCTGGGAACGATGAGGCGGAGGGGCCCCCCATGCCTCTGGGGCAGTTCGCCACCATCGAGCCGGTAGGCCAGGAGGGCCCCCTCCAGCTCCTCCAGGGCGAGGCTGGTGGAGTAGAAGGTGGCGGTCTGGAAGGTCGCGTACCTCCCCTTGGGCCCCGCCATCTCCACGATAGTCCCAAAAGGGACTCCCTCCCAGAGGCGGTCCTGGACGCTGACGCCAGTGACGCAGTGGAAGTCCATGGTGGAGCCGACCTTGGCGAGGGCCAGGAGCTCCTGGTAGGTGAGCTTGAGGGGCCTCTCCACAAGGCCCGTGACGGTGAGGTCCCAGTTCACCCCGTCGAAGGGCGGCACCGTGTCTATGTGGAGGACCGGGAGTTCTTCTACCCACCTCTGATTTGGGGGGAGCCTCTCCATGGGATGACATTACTGGGTGGATTTATAAATCTCTCCGGTGAGGGCTATCCATGCGCCTCGGGAGGTTCCTCCAAGGTGGGAGGGAGGTATATGGGGCCCTGGAAGGGGACGGAGTCAGGGTGCTCAGGGGCCCCGAGGAGAAAATCCCCCTGGAGGGCCTCACCTATCTCCCGCCAGTGGAGCCCACGAAGATCGTCTGCCTGGGTCTCAACTACGCAGACCACGCCAGAGAGCTGGGGATGGAGCCCCCTGAGGAGCCCATCATCTTCCTCAAGCCCCCCACAGCCCTGGTGGGCCACGGGGGGTCCATCGTCTACCCCAAGGCCACCCGCAGGCTGGAGTACGAGGCGGAGCTCGCCCTGGTGATGGGGGCGCGGTGCAAGGACGTGAAGGAGGACGAGGCCATGGAGATGGTCCTGGGCTATACCGTCATGAACGACGTCACGGCCAGGGACCTCCAGAAGCGGGACGTCCAGTGGACAAGGGCCAAGTCCTTCGATACCTTCGCCCCCCTGGGCCCCTACATAGTCACCAGGGAGGAGATCCAGGACCCCCACGCCCTGGGGATCGAGCTGAGGCTCAACGGGCGGAGGATGCAGAGCTCCAACACCAGGAACTTCATCTTTCCAGTACCCTACATCGTCCACTCCGTCTCGGAGGTCATGACCCTCAACCCGGGCGATGTGATAAGCACCGGGACGCCGCCTGGGGTGGGGCCCATGGTGCCGGGGGACGAGGTGGAGATCCAAGTCCAGGGCATAGGGACCCTGAGGAACCACGTGGTCTGATCATGGGGTACCTGGAGGAGATTGCCAGGGAGGTCAAAGCAGGGGGGGAACGGGAAAGGATAAGCGGTATAAAGAGGCGGGTGGCCAAGAAGTACCGCCTCTCGAGGGTACCTGCGAACTCGGAGGTCCTGGCCTGCGCCCGGGGGGATAAGGACCTCGTCCAACTCATGCGGAAGAAGCCCGTGAGGACCGCTTCGGGGGTGGCGGTGGTGGCCGTCATGGCCAGGCCCTACCCCTGCCCGGGTCGGTGCATCTACTGCCCTAGAGGGGAGGGGGCCCCCCAGAGCTACACCGGGAGGGAGCCCGCGGCCCTGAGGGCAGGGAGGCTGGGCTACGACCCCTACCTCCAGGTGACGGACCGGCTGACCCAGCTCTATAATGTCGGCCACCCTGTGGAGAAGGCCGAGCTCATCGTTATGGGAGGCACCTTCCTGGCCCAGCCGGAGGAGTACCAGGAGGAGTTCGTGAGGCGTTGCCTGGAGGCAATGAACGCATTCGCCTCAGTAGAGAAGACCGGCACCATGGTCGAGATCCAAGAGCTGAACGAGGGGGCCAGGGTGCGGAACGTGGGAATGACCTTCGAGACAAGGCCTGACTACTCCTCCCCCGTCCACGTGGACAGGATGCTAGCCATGGGGGTGACGCGGGTGGAGCTGGGGGTCCAGGCCCTCTCAGACCAGGTCTATGCCAGGGTGGGGAGGGGGCATACCGTGGAGGACGTGGTAAGGGCCACGAGGGTGATAAAGGACGCCGGGCTGAAGGTGGGATACCACATGATGCCCGGCCTCTTCTCCAGCCCCGGAGAAGATCTGGCGACTTTTCGGAGGCTCTTCGAGGAGGAGGCCTTCAAGCCTGATATGCTCAAGATCTACCCGACCCTGGTCCTGAAGGGGACCGGGCTCTACGACCTCTGGGAGCAAGGCCTCTTCGAGCCCTACGGCGACGAAGAGGCATTGGAACTCGTCGCCCAGGTGAAGCGGCTCATGCCGCCCTGGGTGAGGACGATGCGGATCCAGAGGGACATACCCAGCGACCTCATCGAGGCGGGGGTGAGGAAGGGCGACCTCGGGGACCTGGTGGCCAGGAGGATGAGGGAGAGGGGCTGGCGGTGCCGATGCATAAGGTGCAGGGAGGTGGGTCACCGGGGCCTCAAGCTGGACCCTGGGAAGGTGGAGCTCCTGGAGGAGGTCTACAGCGCCTCTGGAGGCACCGAGCACTTCCTCTCCTTCGCAGACCCTGGGAGCGATACCCTAGTGGCTTACCTGAGGCTCCGGTTCCCCTCTGAGGAGGCCCACCGCGGGGAGGTGAGGGGCGCGGCCCTGGTGAGGGAGCTCCGGGTCCTGGGGCAGACGGTGCCGATAGGGGCGAGGGAGGAGGGGGCGGAGCAGCACCGGGGCTGGGGCAAGGCCCTCCTGGAGCGGGCCGAGGAGGTCGCCAGCGCTGGAGGGCGGGAACGCCGCCTCATCCTCAGCGGCATAGGGACCAGGCCCTACTACCGGAGGCTCGGGTACAGGCGGACGGGGCCTTACATGGG
>JBBSVP010000118.1:0-3252 GCA_038046745.1 Candidatus Hydrothermarchaeota archaeon | reverse complement strand
CGGGGAGATAAGCTCCTACGGCACCAACAGGCGGTACCTGGAGATGTTCGGCTATCACTGCCGCCTCCTGACAGACACCGAGGTGGTGGCCTACCTCTTCGACCTCCTGGTGAGGAAGCAGGGGCTGAGCCTCGAGACCGCCTCCATGGCCCTGACCCCACCCTTCTGGGACCAGATAGAGCGGATGCCGGAGAGGGAGAGGCGCATCTGCAAGGCCCTCAGGACGACCTACGGCCCAGCGATGCTCAACGGGCCTTTTGGTATCATAGTGACCAACAGGAACGCCATGATAGGGCTCAACGACAGGATAAAGCTGAGGCCCCTCATAGCGGCCGAGGACGGTAATTTCACGTACATAGCCAGCGAGGAGGCTGCCATCAGGTCCGTGGCCCCGGAGCCCCAGAGGGTATGGGCCCCCAAGGCCGGGACCCCGGTCGTGGCCCGCCTGGACAAGGATGTGAGGCCATGAAGTACCCCCCGAGTTCAAGGTCGTCGTGGAGAGGGAGAACTGCATAAAGTGCCTCAAGTGCACCAAGGAGTGCCCATTCGGCGTCCACGAGTACGACAAGGAGAAGGAGAAGTGGACGCTCCACCACGAGAACTGCGTCGCCTGCCAGAGGTGCGTCCTCATGTGCCCGGCCCACGTCATAAATATCGAGAGGAGGCCCCCCATGTTCAGCCCCCACCACGTCTGGTCAGAGAGGATCAGGAGGGATATAAGGACCCAGGCCGATACCGGCGGCGTCATCCTGGCGGCCATGGGGAACGAGCAGACCTACCCCATCCTCTTCGACCAGCTGGTCATCGACGCCTGCCAGGTCACCAACCCCTCCATAGACCCCCTGAGGGAGCCGATGGAGCTCAGGACCTACCTGGGGAGGAAGCCCGACAGGCTCGACCTGGACGAGAACGGCGATATAAAGTTCGACACCCGCATAGCCCCTAACCTGGAGCTGGAGACCCCCATCATGATCGCCCACATGTCCTACGGCGCCATAAGCCTCGAGTCGCACCTGGCCCTGGCCATGGCCGCCAAGGAGGTTGGGACCTACATGGGGACCGGCGAGGGGGGGCTGCCCAAGGAGCTCTACCCCTACGCGGACCACATCATAGTCCAGGTCGCCTCCGGGCGCTTCGGCGTCCACGAGGAGTACCTGAAGGCAGGGGCCGGGATAGAGATAAAGATAGGCCAGGGTGCCAAGCCCGGCATAGGCGGCCACCTCCCGGGCAAGAAGATCACGGAGCCCGTATCCCAGACCAGGATGATCCCGGTGGGGACCGACGCCCTCTCGCCGGCACCCCACCACGACATATATTCCATCGAGGACCTCTCCAGGCTCATCTTCGCCCTGAAGGAGGCGACCCGCTACAAGAAGCCCGTCTTCGTCAAGATCGCTGCGGTGAACAACGTGGCCCCCATAGCCTCGGGGATCATAAGGGCGGGGGCCGATGCCGTCGTCCTGGACGGCTTCCGAGGGGGGACTGGCGCTGCGCCTCAGGTGATAAGGGACAACCTGGGCATACCCATCGAGGCGGCCATAGCGGCCGTAGACCAGAGGCTGAGGGAGGAGGGCATAAGGAACTGGGGCTCCATCATAGCCAGCGGGTCCATAAGGTCCAGCGGGGACGTGGCCAAGGCCATAGCCCTGGGCGCGGACGCCGTGTATATAGGTACGGCGGCCCTCGTCGCCCTGGGCTGCACGGTCTGCAAGAAGTGCTATACAGGGAAGTGCGCCTGGGGCATAGCCACCCAAGACCCGAACCTGAGGAAGAGGCTCAAGCCCGAGGAGGGCGCCCAGCGGGTCACGAACCTCCTCAATGGCTGGTCCCTCGAACTCAAGGAGATCCTTGGAGCCCTCGGCCTAAACGCCGTCGAGGGGCTCCGGGGGAACAGGGACAGGCTGAGGGGCGTGGGCATGAACCAACCTGATTTAGACGTCCTGGGCGTCCTGCCGGCGGGGAAGTGACATGGCCGCGAAGCTGGAAGTCATGGATATGGTCATAGACGCCCGCGGGATGCTCTACAGGGAGCTGAACGAGAGGATAAACGAGGCCGTGGTCAGGGGCGTAAAGAGGATAAGGCTGATGAAAGTCAATGGCCAGAGGTACATCGCCGACGGGCTGAAGGAGCCTGTGGAGATAGAGATCTCAGGCACCCCCGGGGACGACCTCGGCTGCTTCATGAACGGGCCCCGGATCGTGGTGAAGGGTTCCGTTCAGGACGGCGTTGGGAATACCATGAACGCCGGGAAGATCGTGGTCCACGGGGACGCCAGGGATATAGTGGGCCACTCCATGCGCGGGGGGCCGATCCTGGTGAAGGGGGACGTGGGCTATAGGGTGGGCATACACATGAAGGAGTACAAGAAGAACTTCCCGGTGATCGTGGCCGGGGGCACGGCCGGCGACTTCCTCGGCGAGTACATGGCTGGGGGTAGGATCGTGATCCTGGGGCTGGGCGGGGGGGAGGTCGTTGGGGACTGGCTGGCCACTGGGATCCACGGCGGCGTGATATACATAAGGGGGAAGGTCCCGGATTACAAGCTCGGCGTCTCGGCCAAGCTCTTCGATGTGACCCCCGAGGATAAGGAGTACCTGAGGTCTGTCCTGAAGGAGTTCTGCGAGTCCTTCGGCTACGACCTGGAAGAGATCATGAGGGGAGAGTTCGCCAAGATCGCACCCCTGACCCACAGACCTTTTGGTAAGATGTACGCCGAGTGATCAGCGGTACTGCAACCAGAGCTTCGCCAAGGCACCCCAACCGAAGCCCAGGACTGCGCCCACCAGGAAGAAGAGCCAGACGTTCCTGGTGTAGGTGAGGACCTTTATCAGGACCAACGTGGCTACCAGTATGAGGGCCGTGGTAGCGACGAACTGATACCGGTTCCTGGTGTACTCCTCCCCGAGGACCCTCTTCTTCTCCTCCAGTTCCTTCTCCAGCTCCCGTATCCTAATCGAGCACTTGGCCAGCTCCTCGTACTTGGCCCGATCCTTGGAGTACAGCTCCCGCCACCTCTGGAGGTCCTTATCGAGCCTGGAGACCTCCTCCTCGTAGGCCTCGTCCAGTCTCTTGGATCCCTCCAACCTATACAGGCTGCTCCTCCTCCTTCACCAGGCGGGCAACGGCCATCACCTCGTCGCCGGGATTGAGGTTCATGAGCTTCACCCCGCTCGTAGATCTACCGGTCTGGCGGATGCCCCGGACTGGGATCCTTATCACCATCCCCTCCTTGCTCGTGACGATGAGCTCGT
>JBBSVP010000117.1:0-1175 GCA_038046745.1 Candidatus Hydrothermarchaeota archaeon | reverse complement strand
GCGAGGCCGGAAGATGGACGACCTGACGAGATGGGAGGAGAGCTACGAGCTGTCGAAGTGGATGGCCGGGGTGAAGTACAACACCCTGAGGAACTACAAGTTCGCGATAGTGAAGTACCAGGCCTTCACGGGGCTGGGCGCCAAGCAGCTCATCGACGAGGCGGAGGAGGACCTGAAGAAGCCCAGGCGCGAGAGGGGGAAGCCTGAGGAGAGGCTCAAGGCCTTCCACAAGTGGCTGCTGGAGGGGTACCCCACCAAGGACGCGGGGCACAGGCTCACGGGGGGGAAGGGGCTCTCCCCCCTGAGCGCGGCCAACGCGATCCACACGGTCAGGAGCTTCTACAGGGCCAACGGCTTCCCCATGAGCTGGACCCCCCCGAAGGCGAAGCCCAAGAAGCAGAACCGGAGGATCGAGCTGACTATCAAGGACGTCAAGAACATGGTGAGCGCCACCAGCAACAACAGGGACAAGGCCCTGATCCTGGCGGGGTTCCAGGCCGGCTTCGACGCCCTGACCGTCTCCCTCCTGGACATCGGGGACCTGCCCAGGGGGTTCATGGAGAAGCTGAGGGGGAGCGACGGGGATATGGACAGGGCGATAGCCGATATAAAGCCGCCGGTCCTCCTGGAGGTCGTCAGGCAGAAGGAGAGCGTGGACTACTCCACCTGCCTCGGGCACGACGCCACCAGGGCGCTCTGCGTCTACCTCCAGGAGCGGCTCAGGCAGGGCGAGGATCTGAAGCCCGAGAGGCCGCTCTTCGGCGTCAGGGAGTACAACGGCAGGGGGAGGGGGGATGGGGACGACAGGGTGACCCCCAACATCATCCAGAAGATGATGCGCCACGTCGTCCAGAAGGCCGGGATCATCAGCGAGGAGGACCTCCGGTACTCGGACTTCAACCCCGCCGGGTACCACGCGCTGCGCAAGACCTTCTCCCGACTTTTGGAGGACGCCAGCATGCCGGTGGCCTACATAGAGCACATGCAGGGGCACCAGCTGCCGTACAACGACGCCTACCGGAGGCCGACCTCCCAGAAGGTCCTCAAGGCCTACGGGGAGTACGCCCACGTCCTGGAGGTCTCGAAGGCGCCCCTGACCTACAGCGAGATCGAGGAGAAGCTGAGGAAGGAGCTGGAGAAGAGGGACTACGTCATCAAGGGGATGGAGGGGCGGG
>JBBSVP010000116.1:0-5761 GCA_038046745.1 Candidatus Hydrothermarchaeota archaeon | reverse complement strand
AAACCTTTGGCACTTACTCTAAGAGACTATCTCTCCCCCTCCTTTAACGCAGCCAGCGTAAGCCTGTACTGCTCCTCGAACCTCTGGTACTCCTCAATCTTCTTCACCAGCTTTGGACTCCACTCCCCCTCTTTCATCGCCTTAGCAAGGGCGTGGACGTTCAGGTCACTCACCTCGACCCACTTCCCTGCCCTCTTTAGCAGCGCATCCAGCTCGGCCCTCTCCTCCTCATCCTTCGTCGGGAACTTCACCCTCTTATCAACCCTCACTGATAGCTTCCTGTCACTCCCTCTTATCGCCTCGACCCCCTCCCTCTGCGCATAGGCTATGATCGCCTCCCGGAGCTCCTCCATCTCAGCTTCGATCCTCTCCAGGAAGGCCTTCTTCTCCTCCGCCAGCTTGGCGTACCGGTTCACCAGCTTCACCCCAGGGTCCTTGAGGAACTTGTTCAACGTGATCTGACTCGTGACCACGAGGTGCTTGAACCTCGGGCACATGGGCTGGTAATCGCACCACTTGCAGAGCTCGCTCTCCCTCGGCGGGAACATGTCCGCCTTCTCGGCCGCCTCTATCTGCTCGATCAGGGCGACTACATCTGCCTTCAGCTTCCCGATGGCTTCGGGGCTCCTCCTCGACCTCATCTCCTTGTCGTGGGCCAGGTAGTGCCATACCAGCTCGACCTCCTTAGCGTCCCCCCACAGGTCCTCTACCCCTATCTGGTAGAGCGCCAGCTGCCGGTCCTCGTCGAGGTGGCGCTGCATAGGGAGGTGCTGGGACGTCTTGTAGTCATGGATTTCATACTGCCCGTCCCCCTTCTGCGCCAGCCTGTCTATGAACCCCCTCAGCTTGTAGCCCTCTATCTCTATCAGTATCATCTGCTCCAGCCCGAGGGTCCTGCCGTCGCTGAATGGCTTATACCGATTGTAGTAGTCGGCTATGCACTTCCCGCCCGTGTCGCGGTAGTTCTGCTCCGTGTACTCCTTGCGGACTATCTTAACGTTCTCGCTCCAGTTCTTCGCCCAGGTCTCGTCGTAGTAGGCGAGGATGTCCTCGATAGCGTTCACCTTCGAGAGCTTCAGGTCGCGGTAGAGCTTCTCCAGGGACTCGTGCACCCTGGAGCCCATGAAGGCCTCGACCGTCTCCACCTCTGGCTCCAGCTCCACCTTCTCGATGTAGGAGTACTTGTACTGCAGCGGGCAGGTCTCGTAGGTTGAGAGGCGGGAGTGGGAGTATGTGGGCATTATGCGCATTATGTTTCTTGATACGAAGGCTTAAAATGATCGCTATAAATTGTGGAGGAGGTCAGCAATATCATATCACCTCAATGCCTGCTACTATGGGCCTCTCTCGTCCTCCGAGTATCGATTCTGGGTCTGCTCCTAGTCTATGATCACTTTCACATCCACCCCGCGCTCTTCTTACAGAAGTTAATATAAGCAATATGCCTATGAAGTCCTTCTCTCTCCTGGGGCGGGAGGTAAAGGAAGCGCTAAGTGACCTGGGCTTCCGGAGGCCGACTGAGATCCAGGAGCTGGCAATACCCAGGATCCTGGAGGGCGGGAACGTCCTCCTCATAGCCCCCACGGGGATCGGGAAGACGGAGGCCGCCCTGTTGCCGGTCTTCCACCGCCTCGTGGAGCTCAGGCCCAAGGGGATCAGCGTCCTCTACATAACGCCCTTACGGGCGTTGAACAGGGACCTCATGGAGAGGCTTAGCTGGTGGGGGGAGCGGCTCGGGATCAAGATAGCGGTCAGGCACGGCGACACATCCACCTCGGAGAGGAGGAAGCAGTCCCTGAGCCCCCCGGACTTACTCATAACCACGCCCGAGACCCTGCAGGCAATACTGCCGGGATCGGTGATGAAGGGCCACCTGAGGAACGTCCGATGGGTGGTGGTGGACGAGATCCACGAGCTGGCCGAGGACAAGCGCGGGGCGCAGCTCTCCCTCGGCCTTGAGAGGCTGGAGATGCTCATCCAGAAGGCCGGTGGGAGAAGAGTCCAGAGGATCGGGATCAGCGCCACAATCGGCTCGCCGGACCTGGTGGCCCGGTTCCTGGCAAAGGATGCCCCCGTGGAGGTCCTGAAAACCCCAATCCTGAAGGAGATGGAGATCAAGGTGGAGCGGCCCAGGGCCAGGAAGGGGGACAGGGCCCTAGCCGAGAGGCTCGCCTCCCGCATAGACGCCTCCTCCCGCATGAGGCGCATATCGGAGCTGGTCAAGACCCACCGCGCGGCCCTCATCTTCGTCAATACGCGGGAGATGGCCGAGGTCCTGGCTTCAAGGTTCAGGATCCTGGGGGAGGGCATCGGGATCCACCACAGCTCCCTATCCCAGGAGGTGAGGATAGCGACGGAGCAGGAGTTCAAGGCCCAGCGCATGAAGGCGCTGATCTGTACTTCATCCCTGGAGCTGGGGATAGACGTGGGGGCCATAGACCTGGTGGTCCAGTACAACAGCCCCCGGCAGGTGACCAGGATGCTCCAGAGGGTCGGCAGATCCGGCCACACATGGGGGCGAAGGTCCAGGGGCGTCATAATAACCGGCGACGCCGAGGACACCCTGGAGGCCCTGGTCATAGCCAGGAAGGCCGTGGGAGGGGAGCTGGAGGCTTTGGAGCTTTGGAAGAAGCCCTACGATGTCCTGGCCCACCAGCTGGTAGGCCTCGCCCTGGACTGGGGCAGTGTAACGAGGGAGGAGGCCCTCCGGGTGGTGAGGTCCAGCTACCCATACGAGGAGCTTACGGAGGGGGAGCTGGAGGAGATCCTGCGGATCCTCCAGGGGCTGAGACTCATCAGGCTCGAAGGCGAGGGCTTCCGGAAGACCCTGGGTTCCTGGAAATACTACTTCGAGAACCTCTCCACAATCCCAGACGAGAGGCGGTACCGGGTGAGGAATTTCGTTACCCGGGGGAGCGTGGGAGTCCTGGACGAGGCCTTCATAGCCAACTACGCCGATGCAGGGAACCTGATCATCTTCAGGGGGGCGCCCTGGCGGGTGGTCTCGGTGGGAGACGGGGAGGTGGAGGTGGAGCCCGTGGATGAGGTGGCAGGGGCCATACCCTCGTGGGTGGGTGAGGAGATCCCGATCCCCTACGCCGTCGCCCAGGAGGTGGGGCGCCTGAGGAGGGAGATCCGCCAAAGAGGTCTAGAAGCCCTTAAAGACTACCCGGCCGACCTATACACCAAGAGGGTGGCTGTCCACCTGGTGAAAAAGCAGACGAGGAAGGGCCTCCCGGTCCCCGATGACAGGAAGGTGGTGGTGGAGCTGATAGGGGGGCTGGTGGTGATCCAGGCCTGCTTCGGGATGGGGATCAACCAGGCCATCGGGAGGATCTTCTCCACCCTCCTCACCGCCCGCCTGGGCCACTCCGTGGCCCTTCAGACGGATGCCTACCGGATAACCCTCCACTCCCCATACCCCCTCAAGAGAGAGGATATAGAGGAGCTCTTTGCCATGGACCCCGGGGCTATAGAGCCTCTCCTCTCTCGTAGCCTGAAGAAGAACTCCCTCTTCCGCTGGAAGTTCGTCCATGTGGCGAAGCGCTTCGGGGCCCTGAGCAAGGACTTCTCCTATACCGGCGGGGGGATCGGGCGGATGGTGGAGGGGTACGACGGGACCGTCCTCTACCGCGAGGCCTTGAAAGAGGTCTTCAAGGAGAACCTGGACCTGGAGGGGGCCTCCAGGGTCCTTGGGGCCATCAAGGGAGGGGAGATAGAGGTGGAGTGGGTCGAGCCCAAGGGCCCCTCCCCCATAGCCGAGCTGGGCCTCAAGGGCTACCCGGAGGTCATCCTCCCCCCGAGGGCGGAACGGCTCATCCTCAGGGCCCTCAAGGCCAGGATCGAGGAACGGAGGGTGGAGCTCTTCTGCCTCTACTGCACCGGCTGGTGGGAGAGCTATAGGGTGAAGAACGTCCCCGAGGATATGAAGTGCCCCCAGTGCGGTGCCAGGATGTTCGCCGTCCTGAAGGGGCGGGGCCGGGAGCTCAGGAGCGTATACAAGAAGTTCAAGAGTGGGAAAGGTCTGATCAACGGGGAGCGGGAGGAGGCCCAGAGGATGCAGGCCTCGGCGAACCTCTTCCTCTCCTACGGGAGGATGGCCGTAGCCGTCCAGGCAGCCAGGGGTATAGGGCCCGAAGTAGGGAAGAGGGTCCTACTGGGGGCCAGGGACGAGGAGAGCCTCTACAGAGGTATCTTAAAGGCCGAGAGGGACTATGCAAGGACAAAGAAGTTCTGGTGATCTTATGCGGATAGATATGCACATCCATACGAGGCACTCCATGGACTGCCGGATGCCGGTCATAGACGTCCTCAGGGCGGCCAAGGCGAGGGGGCTCGACGGCGTGGCCGTGACGGACCACGGGACCATAGCAGGTGGCCTAGAGGCCGAGAGGATCGCCGAGGACCTGGGGATGGTGACCATAGTAGGGGCGGAAATGCTGACAGATCTGGGGGAGGTGATAGGATACTTCTTGACGGAGGAGGTGAAGGCCCACAGGTACCTGGAAGTGGTGGACGAGATCAAGGGCCAAGGGGGCGTGGCGTGCATCCCTCACCCCTTCGACCTCCTCAGGTCCTCCAGCCTCAGGCCGACCCAGGAGATGCTCAGGGGCATCGATCTGGTGGAGGTCTTCAACTCCCGGTGCGTCTTCCAGAGGTTCAATGAAGATGCCCTCAGGTTCGCCAGGGAGAACGCCCTGGGGCCCAGCGCCGGCAGCGATGCCCACACCCTGGACGAGGTGGGGAATGCTGGAGTCACCGTCAGATCCCTGGAGGACCTGCGGAAAGGCAGGGTAGAGGTCTTCGGCACTAGTTCCCCTGCCCACAAGCTCCTGGCGGCGAAGCTGAGGAAGAGGCTCCGGCGGCTGAGGGAAGGTTTTTATCCATAGGCCTTCAATACTCCGGCATGGAGCCGAAAGAGGCCGCGGCCCTGTCGGCGGCCAGGACTGTAGGAGACGGCCAGGTGGTGGGTCTTGGGACCGGCTCCACGGTCTACTACGCCATAAAGGAGCTGGGAAGGAGGGTGAGGGAAGAGGGCCTGGACATCCTGGGCGTCCCCACCTCCCTGGGGACGGAGCTCCTGGCGGTGGAGGAGGGGATAAAGCTGACAACCCTGGCAGAGCACCCGAGCCTGGATCTGGCCATCGACGGGGCCGACGAGGTCGATCGCCGACTCAACCTCATCAAGGGCGGGGGAGGGGCCCACACCAGGGAGAAGGCCGTAGCAAAGGCCGCAGCTAGGTTCCTGGTTGTGGTGGACGAGGCCAAGCTCAAGGAGTGGCTCTCGATGCCGGTGCCCGTGGAGGTCCTCCCATTCTCCAGGAGGCTGGCGGAGGAAGGGCTGAAAGCCCTCGGGGGGAGGCCCGCCATCAGGATGGGAGTGCGGAAGGCGGGGCCCGTGATAACCGACAATGGCAATCTCATTCTAGACGTATCATTCGGGACCATAAGGAACCCCCGGAGGCTGGAGGAGGGAATAAAGGGGGTCATAGGGGTGGTGGAGAGCGGGGTCTTCGCCGGCTACGAACCGGAGGTCCACGTGGGTCCCAAAGATGGAGGACCTGTTCGCATCCTCCGCCCGCCATAGAAAGCTTTTTGAAGGGCCGGGCCAACCTTTCACCAAGCCGGGGTAACTCAGACTGGTTAGAGTGCCACGCTCATAGGGTGAAGTCAGGGCACTGGCCTGAGGCACGTGGAAGTCGCGGGTTCAAATCCCGTCCCCGGCACTCCCGGTTCTACTGTGAATGCCCTACGGTTTAAT
>JBBSVP010000115.1:0-11211 GCA_038046745.1 Candidatus Hydrothermarchaeota archaeon | reverse complement strand
CCCGAACTTCTTCTCCCGGAAGGCCTTCAGGAGGTCCGCCACCCTCTCGCCGGCCTCCCCCCGGATCTCGGCCAGGGGTACGTCCAGCAGGACGGCGATCTCGGACCCGAACCTAGTGACCAGCTTGGACCAGAGGGCCCGCACCTTCTCCGAGTAGGGGCTCTTGACCTTCAGGGCCAGGGCCAGGATATCGGCCAGGGGGGCGATCCTCAGGTAGGGGGGCCTGTGGGGAGGGTGCCTGGGCTCCCCATAATCGGCCAGCTCCCCGATCCTGTCCCTGACCCCCTTTTTCAGCCTCCCGCTGCAGTCCCTGCACCGCCACTTGGAGACCGTGGCGTCCTGGAGGGAGTAGGACCGGTAGCACCTTATGCAGGCGGTGGAGTAGTACTTCCCCAGCCTCGGGTCCAGGCCCACGTTCAGGACCACCCTCTCCTCGCCCCTGCCCTCGATGGCCCTCCGGAGGGACCGGAAGTCCAGCTCCCTGAGGAGGAGCCTATTGAACTCCCTCCCCAGCTTGTTGGGCCAGGGGGAGTGGGCATCGGAGTTGGAGAGGAAGGTGAGGCCCTGGAGCTCCGCTATGCGGTCTGCCAGGTGGGTATCGGCGCTGAGGCCCAGCTCCAGGAAGGGTATGTCCTTCAGATGGTCCCCGTAGCACGCCTTCAGGCTGTCGTACTCCTTGTAGACGCTCGTCCAGGGGACGAAGGCGTGGGCCGGGCCCAGGAAGCCCCCCGCCTCCATGACGAGGTCCGCCAGCTCTGCCCCCCCGATCCTGAGGTGGGGCCTGCCGTCCTTGTCCAGGTCTTCGGACTTGCCCTGGAGGGCCTCCCGGAGCCCTTCGGCAGCCGCTATGCCCGGGAGGAAGATGAGGTGGTGGACCCGGTGCATCTCCTCCACCTCCACCGTGGCCACGAACTTGCACCTGTCCCTCTCCAGGACCCCGTCCGAGGACTCCGCCAGGGCTCGCATCTCCCCCAGCCACCGGGGATGGAGGGCGTCCCCTGTCCCCACCACCTGGAGGCCCTTCAGGGGCGCCTGGCTGGCGATGTTCTCGAAGTTCATGCTGTCGGAGGTCCCGGCCGAGTACCGGCTGTGGATATGGAAGTCGCAGTCCAGCTGGAGCAATTCTCCACCCATTTGGTAGAGTGGGCTGCGGATAGATAAATATGCCTAAGAGAGAGGTTTAAATAAGATAGAAGCATATATACACCCATGGACCTGGTCCTGGCCCTCAACCTCTTCCAGTTCGCCATCCAGGCTGCAGCGACCTACTATAGCTTCCTCATAGCCACCAACGGGAAGACGCGGGCCGGCTACCTCATGGCTGCGGGCATGCTGGCCTTTGCGATCCACAACATCATGGAGATGATGATGGAGGATGAGCAGAGCTATTACGTGGTCGTTACGAAGCTCGCTGCCAGCATCCTCTTCCTGGCCACGGTCTGGCTCCTCCACAGGGAGATAATGGCGATTATAAAAGGAAAGGAAGAAGCGCCCTAGCCTATATACCGCATCTCGTCGGGGGTGGGCTCCCTCTGGACCATCCCCATCTCTTCCATCATCTTCTTCTCCATCTTCTGGGCCTCCGCCACCTTCCGCTCCGCGTCCTTGGCCCTCTTGGTCAGCTTGTCCATGTCCACGTCGAGGTGGAGGAGCTTGGTCAGGACGTTCAGAACGGCCTTGGCGGAGTTGGGGTCCAGGTAGAAGCCCGAGGTCTCCCCCATGAGGCAGAGGCCGTCTATCCCCCGGATCTTTCCCACCGCCAGGAGGAGGCCCGAGACCCCTATGATCTGGCCCAGCCCGCCCCTCTTGACGATGACGTTCAGCTTCTCCAGCTCCGGTATGAAACGCTTGTGGGTGACGGCCCCGAAGACCTTCGGCTTCTCCACCAGATGCCCTACTCCCAGACCGCCCAGGGTATATATCGTCTCCACCCCGCTATCGGCGACGACGTCCAGGATCTGCCTGCTGAGGAGGTACTGCCCCTCGGGGGTGGAGGCCTGGGCGTTCCCTATGACGAAGATGATATCCCTCTGCCCTTCCTCCTTTGCCTTCCAGTAGTAGAAGTCGTTCCGCATGGTCTGGATGAGGCCTGACCTCTTTATCATGACCTGGGGCGGGAAGTTGTTGGAGTGGAGAGTGGCGAATTTCTTGGCCCTCAGCTCAACGCAGAGGTGCTTGGCCGCAATCCTCCCTACATGCCCGATGCCTGGAAGCCCCTCCATTAGTACGGGGGACTCCACAAGGGGCTTCCTGGTGATCCTGAGATCGAAACTATCCATGGCTCTTCAGGACCTCCCTCTTGAGGTCCCTCCTGTACCTCCCGTAATGGTCCAGCGGGGAGAACTTTGAGGGGTGGGGGCTGATGGTCTCACCGCCGCACTTCAGGCACCTCTCCTTCAGGGTATATAGTCTGCAGCCCCGGCAGTACCGCAGCCTCATCTCAGCCCTTCTCCCCTCTGGCGCCTCTGAGGAATTGGCCGGTGCCCCCTTTCTCCTCCACCAAGGCTATCGCCTTCTCGGCGTACGCCTTCAGGGCCCCCTCGGCGGTCTTGTAGTCGGGGGCGATGACCCGTAGGCTGAACCTGGGGGACTTGGTATACCGGATCTCGAGCTTCACCTCTCCGTGGGGCTTCTCTTCCTTGGCCTGGAGGAGGGCGCCCTTGATCACCTCCACCCCCTCAGGGGCTGGGCACCTCAGGTCTACATGCCCTACGATGTCCACCAGGGGGATGGTGATGTTCTCCCTGGCCACCTTGATCGTGGGGGCCATCCACTCCTCGGGTACGCCGATCTCCTTGAGGACCTCCTCTCCCTGGACCGAGGCCTCCTCGAGGCCCGCGTAGACCTCCTTGTACTTGTCCTCAAGGCGGAAGCCCACCTCCAGGTAGGCCTCGTCCAAAGATCTGTTGATCTCCTTCCCTATGATCTCTAGAAGTTTCTCGGACTTCTGGGCCCTCTTCCACTCCTGCATCTTGTTCTTCCGCTGGGCCTCCCCCACCCGCCGGATGGATATATCTATGTGCCCCTTCACGGGGTCTACGGCCAGGACTTTTGCGGCGGTCTTCTGCCCCTCCTTGACGAAGTCCCTGATGTTCTTTATCCAGGCGGAGGCGACCTCCGAGATGTGGATGAAGCCCTCTATGTCCCCGTATTCGTCAAGCTTGGCGAAGGCTCCGTGGGAGAAGACCTTGGTTATGGTGCATATCACCAGGTCGTTCTCGCTAGGTATCTCCTGCCTCTTCCTTACCAATGTATCACTCCAGGGGGGTAATATTCTTGGTCAGGATGTTGGCCTTGCCGCCCCGGGGTTCCGCGATGCTCTTCCCGCAGACGTGGCACTTGATCACGGTGGTGGCAGAGTCGAAGATCACCTGCTCGTTGCTACAATCGAGGCACTTGACCTTCAGGAAGCGGCTCTCGGGCTTGGGTATGAGGTCCATCACTCCTCCATCTCGAGCTTCTTTACCCTGAAACCTATCATACTGTGGGCCTTCTTGCACTCCTTGCACCTCAGGATGAGGCTCACCTTCTTCGTCGGTTTCCCGGCACCGCTTGGCTTGGGTCTTGGGAAGCCGCCGTACCCCCGCATGACCCTCCGGAACTGCCTCTGCCCTGCCTTGAGCTCGCTGGCCTTGTGCTTCTTCACCCTCAGCACCTCGTGGACCGTGTGCTTCTTGCAGTGGGAGCAGTATGTCCTTCTCTCCTTGGGCATTTTCATGGAATCACCAAAAAGGCAGAGTTAATTGGAGGGGGAGCTATATAAAAGTTATGGTCTCTTCCCCTTGGCCACGATGTACATCTCGGCGCTCTGGCTCCTGGAGGCCTGGGGCTTGGTCATCTTGACGTATGTGAAGGCGGCCTTCACCTCTTTGAGGAGCACCTCCACCTCGGCGCCTTGGAAGACCTTGGCCAGGAAGTTGCCCCCTGGCTTGAGGATCCCTCTGGCCATCGCGAGGGCTGTGCGGCAGAGCTCTATGGACCTCACGTGGTCTATCTCCCAGACCCCAGATATATCTGGGGAGGCGTCCGATATGACGACGTCGGCCTGGGCTATCCGCCGCCTTATCTCCTCCAGCGTCCCCGGGGTGGTGAAGTCCCCTCTGATGGCTATTATGTTCTCCCCGGGAAAGGGCTCCATCCCCTGGAGGTCCACCCCCACCACTAGACCTTTTGGTCCCACGGCCTCCCCCGCCACCTGCATCCAGCCGCCAGGGGCCGCCCCCAGATCCAGGACCCGGTCCCCCTCACGGATGAGGCCGAACTTCTTGTTGAGCTGGAGGAGCTTGTAGGCCGCCCTCGACCTGTAGGCCTCGGCCTTGGCCTTCCTGTAGTAGTACTCCTGCTTCTTCTCCTTGACCCAGCGCCTGCCCATCCCCCTTAGTTCTATCGCTGGGTATCTATAAGGTTTATCTTCAAGGCCCACGAACTCCCAGCATGCTCCTCGCCCTGGGCATCTTTCTCCTCACCTACCTCCTGATCTCGGTCCAGAGGTTCCCCGGGGTGAGCATCGATCGCCCCGGCGGCGCCCTGCTGGGCGCCGTCCTGATGGTCCTCCTGGGCGTAGTGACCTTCGAGGGGGCCATCGCCAGCATAGACTTCCGGACCATCGTCCTCCTCCTGGGGATGATGATCCTCGTCTCCTACCTGGCCATGGCCGGCTTCCTGGACCTGGTATCGGTCCGCATCCTCAGGGTGGCCCGGACCCCCTTCCAGCTCCTCGCCCTCGTGGCCGTCTCCGCCGGCGCCCTCTCGGCGCTCTTCGTCAACGACACCATCTGCCTCATATATACGCCCATCTTACTCAGGGCCGTCCTCCTGGCAAAGCTCCCCCCCGCCCCCTACCTCATAGCCCTGGCGACCTCCTCCAATATCGGCTCCGTGGCCACCTTGGTAGGGAATCCCCAGAATATGCTCCTGGGGATGAGGTCAGGGGTACCTTTCCTGGAGTTCTCTCGGAGGATGCTGCCCATAGCCGTTCTCGGCCTGGCCATCGATATCGGCGTCATCGCGTACCTCTACAGGGGTGCGATCTTCGCCCGTGGGTACAGGGTGGAGATCCCTGACCCGAAGGTGGATGTGCCCCTCCTCATGAAAGCGCTCATCGTCCTGGGCGCCGTCCTCCTGGGCTTCGTCCTGGGCGGGAATATACCCCTGGTGGCCATCTCGGCGGCCAGCGCCATGCTCCTCGTGGGCGGGAAGATGCCGGCGAGGGTCCTGAGACGCGTCGACTGGACCCTCCTCCTCTTCTTCTCGGGCCTCTTCATAGTCATGGCCGGGGTGGAGGAGAGCGGCCTATTGGAGGAGCTCCTCGCCCTCTTCGATCCCCTCCTCCGGCTCCAGGGGCTGGGCTTCATCCTGGGCCTCAGCCTCCTGGCGGTCGTCGCTTCCAATATAGTCTCCAACGTCCCCTTCGTGATGATGGTCCTCCCCATGGTAGATCGGATAGGCGGTGGCGATCTGGTCTTCTACACCCTGGCCATGTCCGCCACCTTCGCAGGCAACCTGACCGTCATAGGGTCCGTGGCCAACATGATAGTCCTGGAGCTGGGGAGGAGGGCGGGGGTGGAGGTGGGCTTCTTCGAGTTCGCCAGGGTGGGGATCCTGGTCACGGCGGCCACGGTCCTGGTGGGCGGGGTGATACTCTCCCTCCCCTAGGAGAAGTTTTATATCCCCACACCCCTATTTCTATCGTTAGCCTTGTATATACGGCGAGAGGGACCGATGGAGAGAGAAGAGACTACTTACGGTGCCAAGGATATAGAGGTCCTGGAAGGGCTCGAGGGCGTCAGGAAGCGCCCCGCCATGTACATAGGGGATACCGGTACTCGAGGTCTGCACCATCTCGTCTACGAGGTGGTGGACAACAGCATCGACGAGGCCCTGGCCGGCTACTGCAAGGAGGTGGAGGTCACGGTCCAGAAGGATGGGACCGTCACCGTAAAGGACGATGGCCGGGGGATCCCCGTGGACGTCCATCCCAAGTTCCAGAAGCCCGGGGTGGAGATAGCCATGACCATGCTCCACGCTGGCGGGAAGTTCAACCAGAAGGTCTACAGGATCTCAGGGGGCCTCCACGGCGTCGGCGTCTCTGTAGTAAACGCGCTCTCCCAGTGGCTGGAGGTGGAGGTAAACAGGGGCGGGAAGAGGTACTCCCAGAGGTACGAGTACGGGAAGGCCGTGACCCCCCTCAAGACCCTGGGCGATACCTCCACCACGGGCACGAGGGTTACCTTCATGCCAGACAAAGGGGTCTTCGAGACCACGGAGTTCTCGTATGATACTCTGGCTGACAGGCTGAAGGAGCTCGCCTACCTGAACAAGGGCATCAAGATAACCCTGGCCGATGAGAGGACCAATCGGCAGGATACCTTCCACTACACCGGCGGGATCGTCTCCTTCGTGGAGCACCTGAACAAGAACAAGAACTGCCTCCACGAGAAGGTGATCTACTTCGAGAGGGAGAGGGAGAACATCGATGTGGAGATCGCCCTCCAGTACAACGACGGCTTCGCCGAGGCCGTCTACTCCTTCGCCAACAGCATCCACACCGCCGAGGGAGGTACCCACCTCATAGGCTTCCGCTCCGCGCTCACCAGGACCATAAACGACTATGCGAAGAACAACAACCTCTTCAAGGGGGACGAGAGCCTCTCTGGGGACGACGTGAGGGAGGGCCTCACCGCCATAGTGAGCATCAAGCTCCCCAACCCCCAGTTCGAGGGACAGACGAAGGCGAAGCTCGGAAACAGCGAACTCAAAGGCGTAGTGGAATCCCTGGCCGGCGAGGGGCTGGCGGAGTTCTTGGAAGAGAACCCTGACGTGGCCAGGAGGATCGTGGAGAAGGCCGTCATGGCCCTGCGGGCCAGGGAGGCCGCCAGGAAGGCCCGGGAGCTGGTGAGGAGGAAAGGCGCCCTGGAGGGTTGTTCCCTCCCAGGGAAGCTGGCCGACTGCTCCGAGAAGGACCCGGCCCTGAGCGAACTCTATATCGTGGAGGGGGATTCTGCAGGCGGCTCTGCCAAGCAGGGGAGGGACAGGCGGAACCAGGCCATCCTCCCCCTGAGGGGGAAGATACTGAACGTGGAGAAGACCCGCCTGGACAAGGCCCTCTCCAGCGAGGAGATAAGGAACCTCATCACGGCCCTCGGGACCGGGATCGGCGAGGATGAGTTCAACCTGGAGAAGGCCCGCTACCACAAGATCGTCCTCATGACCGATGCCGACGTGGATGGGGCCCACATAAGGACCCGCCTCCTCACCTTCTTCTACCGCTACATGAAGCCCCTCATCGAAGCCGGGTACGTCTACATCGCCCAGCCGCCCCTCTACAGGGCCAAGAAGGGGCAGGAGGAACTCTACGCCTACAGCGACGAGGAGCTGGAACTCCTCTTCCAGCGGATGGGATCGAAGGGGGTGACCCTCTCCTCCCCAATGGCCAAGACGCCTATGGGCGAGGCGGAGATGAAGATCCTCGTGGAGCGCCTCGTCCTCTACAAGCACTTCTTCGAGAAGTTCGGGAAGTCCGGCCTCCCCAGGGGGCTCATAGAGGCCCTCGTCAAGGTAGAGGGGCTGGAGCTGGAGGCCAGCGATCTCTCCGGGATTGGGGAGGCGGTGAAGGAGGCCCTGGAAGGGGTGAAGGGGGTGAAGGACGTCCGTGTGGTCAGCGCCCCGCCTAACACAATAACCTTCAGCCATGACAATCTCGAGCACTCCCTGGACATCGGCGTCTTCTCTTCCCTGGAGTTCCGGAGGCTCTACGGCGTCTACCAGAGGGACATAAAGGATGCCCTCCCCCTCCTGGTGAAGGGCGAGGGGGGGAAGGAGGTCTTGGTGAAGGATGTGGCCGACCTCCTGGAGAGGCTGGTAGAGAACGGGAGGAAAGGGATCACGGTCCAGCGCTACAAGGGGCTGGGGGAGATGAACCCCGGACAGCTGTGGGAGACCACCATGAACCCCGACACCAGAACCTTCCTCAAGGTTACCCTGGAGGACGTCATGAAGGCCGACGAGATGTTCACCGTCCTGATGGGGGACAACGTGGAGCCCAGACGGAAGTTCATAGAGGCCCACGCCCGCGAGGTGAGGGTCCTCGATATATAGAATGAACCGCCCGGCCCTGGCCCTCCTCCTCTCGTCCGCTCTCCTATATTACTACCTCGGCCTCCTGATGCCTGTTCCTCCTGCTGCCTACGCGACGAGACTGGTCCTCGATGGCGATGGTACTGCCGTCCAGAGGTACACCTTCGTGGAGGAGCCATCGTCCGATCTGGAGATTGATCTCGAGGCTCCTGGGGTGATGAGGCTCTACCCCCCCGCAGCCGCCAGGGCCCTGGAATATTCCATCGACGGCTCCCCACCCCGGCGTGTGGAGCCTTCCTCCATAGAGGCTGTGGGCGCCCAGATGCGGGTCCATATCCTCCTGGACCCAGGGGCAGAGCCTGGGGCTTTCTCCCTAGAGGCCAACAGGCTTCTAAAGCTGGCGGTGCTGGAGGTCCAACTGCCCCAGCTCCTGTATAGGCTCTCTCCCCAGGGGTATGGGATGAGGCACGGCTACGCCGAAGGCCTTCCGACCGTCACCGCCTACAAACAGGCGGAAGGGACCATGTTCATCGGGATGGAGATCAACGCAGGGCGTGTTCCCTTCCTCTTACTCCGGTACGCCGCCCTTGCCCTCCTCCTCGGGACCTTCTTCTGGATCAGCGGGGAGGGGCTGCGGTCCCGGCGGCGAGGCTGACGAAGTTCTTCAGTATCGTGAGGCCAGCTCCCCCGCTCTTCTCGGGGTGGAACTGGACGCCGAAGATCTGCCCCCTAGCCACCACGGCCGGTATCTCCAGGCCATACTCCGTGGTTGCCAGGATGGCCTCCGGAGGTGGCGTAGCGTAGTAGGAGTGGACGAAGTAGAACTCCTCCCCACTCCTTATCCCTCTCAGGAGGGGGCTCTCCCTGGCGAGAGCCAGGCTGTTCCAGCCCATGTGGGGTATCTTCAGTCCAGGCGGCAGCCTCGCAACCCTCCCCTCGAGGAGGCCTAAGCCTCTGTGGAGGCCTCCCTCCTCGCTCTCCTGGAAGAGGAGCTGCATACCTAGGCAGATCCCCAGGAGGGGCTTCTCCATAGCCAGTGCCTTCAGCTCCCTCTCGAAAGGTCTCAACCTGGCCATGGCATCGGCGAAGGCCCCGACCCCAGGCAGTACCACGGCATCGCTCCCCCGGAGGGCTTCGATCTTCTCGGTTATGAAGGCGTCTGCTCCCTGGTGCTCCAGCCCCTTCTGGACGGAGCGCAGATTACCTACGCCATAGTCGAGGATCGCTATCCTGGGCCTCATAACCGCACCGAGACCCCCCTCTCCCGGAGGTAGCGCTTTATCTCCCCCACGGTGCACTCCTGGTAGTGGAATATGGATGCTGCGAGGGCTGCATCTGCCCGCCCCTCCACGAAGGCCTCGTAGATATGCTCCAGGGTCCCTGCCCCGCCGGAGGCTATGACTGGTATACGGGTCCCCTCGGCCACGGCCCTGGTGAGGGGGATGTCGAAGCCCATCTTGGTCCCGTCCGCATCCATGGATGTCAGGAGGATCTCCCCGGCCCCCAGCTCTTCGACCTTCTGGGCCCATTGGATGGCGTCTATGCCCGTGGGCTCTCTCCCCCCGTAGATGTGAACCTGGAACCAGCACCGTCCATCGGAGGTATCTACCATGGTCCGCCCCTCCTCCTCCAGGTAGACCCTCTTGGCGTCGATGGCCGAGACTATACACTGGGAGCCGAAGCGCGAGGCCCCCTCCCTTATGATCTCGGGGCGCTTTATGGCGGCGGTGTTTATACCCACCTTGTCGGCCCCGGCCTTCAGGATCTTCCTTATATCCTCCAGGCCCCCTATGCCACCCCCCACGGTGAGGGGTATGAAGACCTGGTCGGCGGTCCTCTCCACCAGCTCTGCGAGGGTCTTCCTGCCCTCGGGGGAGGCCCCTATATCCAGGTAGACGAGCTCGTCGGCCCCCTGGTCATCATAGGCCTTGGCCAGGGCCACCGGATCCCCGGCGTCCCTGAGGCCCAGGAAGTGGACCCCCTTCACCACCCGCCCCCCCTTCACGTCGAGGCACGGGATGATGCGCTTCCGGAGCATATCCCGTGGGGGAAGGGTAACATCGACTATTTTGGACGGGATGTTAGCCTTCGGTCCTAGTATGGAGGGGTTGTTATGAAGAGATCGACTATCCTGGTCCTCCTCCTGGTCCTCGTTCCCCTAGCTCAGGCCGCCGATATAAGCCAGCTGGTGAGCAGGGACGTCCCCTCCATCGACCCCCAGACAGGAAAGCCCAAGATAGTCTTCCTGGCCAACTCCGTGGACTATGCCCTGGCCTCCGATGCCATCGCCTCCCTGGAGGCCAGGAGGATGCTCGTTATCAGGGTCAACGCCTCCGATTTCGATCGGTACATGGGGGAGAGGTTCATCGTCGTCCTCGGCGGCCCCGATGCCTACGAGGGGGTCGGGGGGGTCGTCTCCGAGGTCCTGAGGACGGAGGAGATATCTACCATCCGAGTACCTGGTGCGAAGGTGATGTACGTCAGGCGGAACGTCTGGCTGGAGGCGGCTTGGCTGACGAGACAGACGGTCTTCATCGTTGCCGGCTCCGATCGCTATGGCACTCAGAAGGCCCTCAGCGAGCACCTAGAGTCCATCTTTTTGAGGGCCTTCTAGATAGGTTATCTTCCCTCTCACCCTATCGCTTGAAGAGTATCGCTCCCCTTGAAGGGTGTGCCATCTGTCAATGAGCCGGTCAATGTTAACAGGTTGTCTCCTGGATTCAGCAGGGCTACGACCTCGGCTTTATCGAACCTGATCTTCATGTCCGGAATTCCGTCCTTGTCCCGGTCTCCAACCGTGTCGGTCTTTGGATCAGCCGGAACGACGCCATTCAATCGGACGGTCGAGACATTGATATTGTTGACGTCGTAGCCCGCCGGGAGCTCGATGTATGCGGTGATCCACCCGCCTCTGCTGCCGAGCCTGACATCGTCGGAATCGATGTCGATCGTAGCTTGGATAAGGGGCTCAGCTACGATGAATGGGGAAAGACTCGTCACCGTCCCGCAGATGAGGTTGGCACTGGTATCCAGGGAGGTGGTGATGTTCACCCAGCTCCCGTTCTCGTAATGGAAAAGCTTCAGGTTGTTTTCGTTGATGACCAGGGACTCGTTGTAGTTAATGCAAACTGTGAT
>JBBSVP010000114.1:15899-16740 GCA_038046745.1 Candidatus Hydrothermarchaeota archaeon | reverse complement strand
TCGAGAAGGGCTGTGGAGAGGAGGAGCCGCATCGGGAGGCCCGGCATCCCAAGCCCTTGCAGAGCTCCGGAGTTGATGGTGAAGATGCCCATGAAGACGGTCCCCACTGCCAGGATCTCGAAGGGCCCGGCGGCGGGCCCATAGGCGGGTCCGAAGAGGAGGGTTATGATCTCCCTGGAGAAGAGGATGGAAGCGAGGGTGGCGGGTACCAGGACCAGGACCGAGACCTTGAGGGAGTAGATATATTCCGCCCTAATCTCCCCCTGGGAGCCCCTGGCCCTGAGCTCCGAGAGCCGGGGAAGGAGGACCGCCGAGAGGGCGGTGGAGAAGGCCAAGAGGATGCGGGAGGTGGGGGAGGCGGCGGAGTATATCCCCACCTCCTCCATCCCCCTGTAGAGGCCCAGGAAGAAGAGGTCCACGTAGGCCAGGAGGAAGGCTGCCAGGGCCGTGGCTGAGATGGGTATCGAGAAGACGAGGACGCGCCGGAATTCATCCCAATTGGGCGCCTTGAGCCTCACACCCAGCCCCCGGGCCAGGAGGTATGCCAAGGGGAGGGTGGCCACGAAACCCAGGGTGGAGCCCAGAATGCCGTCCAGGGCCCTGTGGCCGTGATAGACGAAGAGCGTGGCGAAGGCGATCCTCAGGAGCTGCTCCAGGAGGAGGGTCCAGCCCATCCGCCACGGTCTTTTCAGACCTTGGAAGGTGCCGGTGTAGACGGCCACCAGGACGCCGAAGGGGAGGGAGAGGGCCGCGAGGCGGAGGGAGGGCTCCAGGTTTGGGTCGTGGAAGGCGTAGAGGCTTATGGGGCCCGAGAGGAGATAGAGAGCCGCCCCAGCCAGGG
>JBBSVP010000114.1:9066-15889 GCA_038046745.1 Candidatus Hydrothermarchaeota archaeon | reverse complement strand
CCGCCGCCGTCCCTGACCTCCGCCTCCGAGACGAACTTGGCCACGGCCGGGGCTATGCCCGAGGAGGAGAGGAGGACGGCCATGTACTGGACAGGCAGGGCAAGGTTTAGGAGGCCGAACTCATAAGGTGACAGCAGGCGCCCCATGAGGACCCTGTAGACGTAGGAGGCGAGCCTCACCAGCAGGTTGGATGCACTCAGGACCAGGCCACCCTCCAGGAGCTCCTTCATGCCCCTTTCTCGGCCCCTGGGCCATAAATCCTTTTTGTGAGGAAAGATTTAAGTTATGCCTAACCATCTGTACGGTTGATGGAACTGGACTACGACCTCGCGAAGCTCCGCAGGCTTAAGATACCCGCCCTACTGGTGGTCATCTTCCTCATAGGCTTCAGCATCGTATACCTCTCCCACGGCCCCAGGCTGGCGGACCCGGACGGGTGGCACTACTACAGGTACGTGCGGTGGATCGTCGAGGACGGCCGCCTCCCGGACCATGATCCTTTCCAGTACTACCCTACGGGCTCCCACCCCAGCTCCGACAACATCGTCCACACCTACTTCATCGGCTACATATACAAGCTCATACAGCCCCTTGGCGTACCTCTCATGCCCTACCTCATGGCCATCGAGGCGGTAGTTGGCGGTGGCATGGCCTCGGTCTGCCTCTACTACGCCGTCAGGGAACTCTTCGGGCGGCGGGTGGGCCTCCTCTCGGCCTTCCTCTACAGCTTCTCCCCCCTCATGCTCACCAGGGTATATTCGGGCTCCATAGACAAGGAGGTGACCTACGGCCTCTTCGTCTTCACATCCCTCTACTTCTTCTTGAGGGGCTACAAGGGCGGTATCGACCTGAGGGCGCCAAAGTCCCTCGTCAATCCCGCCCTGGGGGGCATCTTCTTCGGCCTGGGGGTCGCGAGCTGGAGCGGGGTGGACTACATCCTCCTGGCCATCTCAGCGGCGGCGGCCATCCACTTCCTCTTCGTCAGGGACAGGGGGCTGATGAAATCGATCTTGGTGATGGGCCTCGTGGGCTCCCTGACGATGTTCCTGGTCTCGCCCCCAAGGTACACCCTCGCCTACTTCACCGGGCACCTCCAGACGGTCGTCCCCCTGGCCGTGGCCTTCTTCCCCCTCCTGGCCCTGTGGGCCTCCGACGAGCTCAAGCGGCGAGGCCGGGATATATCGCCCATCTACACCTTCATGGCCTCGCTGGTCCTGGCCCTGCTCCTCCTCTTCCTCCTGGGCTTCGGGCCGAAGGTCCGGTACCTGGCCTCCATCGCCATCGGCTTCCTCAGCCTCGGGAAGGGGGTGAGGGCCGACCTCTACATGGCCACGGTGGCGGAGTCCCAGCCGGTGAGCTTCCTCGGTGGCGGGAATACGTCCATGGAGCGGATCCTGAGCGGGGACCTCTTCCGGAACCTCCACCTTATGCTCTTCATCATCCCCATAGGATGCCTGATCCTGCTCCTCAGGTTTTTGGAGGATAAGAAGAATTTCACCCACATCTTCGCTCTCGTCTGGGTCTCCAGCGGCCTCCTGGCTGCAGCCCAGGGGATGAGGTTGATGTTCTTCCTGGCCCCCTCCGCCGTCACCGTCGTCGCCTTCACGTTCATCACATTCTACAAGAAGTACAGAGAGGAAGAAAAGGGCCTCCTGGGTGCCGTCAACTCAGGAGCCAAGACCAAGGCCAGGTACAAGGCCGAGGAGCGCCTGGGGACCGTTAGGCTGGCCCTGGTCCTGGTCCCCATCCTCCTCCTCCTGACCTCCCTCTCCACCATGAACTACGCCGTGGCCATGATGGCCCCCAGGCAGAGCGACCTCCCGGCCCCCTGGCTGGACGCCCTTCTCTGGACCAATAGCAACACCCCCGAGGACTCGGTCATCCTCTTCTGGTGGGACTACGGCTACTACTTCCAGGCCGTGGCCGAGAGGCGCACCGTGGCCGACGGCGGCGGGAATGTGCCCAGGAACATAGACCTGGCGAAGATGTTCACCTCGCCCGAGGATGAGGCGATGGCGTACATAAGGAAGTACGTGGACTACACCAAGGTCCCTACCTACATGGTCGTCAGCTACGAGGAGTTCGGGAAGAGCGGCGCCATCAACAGGATCGCCGGGGGGAACTCCTCCAACACCTCTCAGATAGTAGGCGATGGGCAGCTTTACATCGCTACCTTCTCGGTCCCCAAAGGTAAGAGCCGGGAGGAGGACGACAGGAAGATCGGAGAGATCTTCCAGAGGAACAATGTCGCCACCTACTACATAGTGGATATGGGCAGCGCCTACCAGATCTGGGCCATGGTCCAGGTCGATGAGCAGGGTAATTATCACCCCGAGTGGAGCGAGAAGCTCCTGGTGAAGCTGCTGCCCTTCAACAACGGCCTGGGGCAGGGACTGAAGCACTTCAAGCTCGTCTACCCGTCCACAGGTAACAAGTTCAGCTACGTCTATATATACAGAATCCAGTAGGGGATATCATGCGGAAGAAGGTCCTGGTAACCGGTGGTGCGGGCTTCGTAGGCTCCCACCTGGTGGACGCCCTGGTCAGGGACGGGGAGGAGGTCGTGGTCCTGGACAACCTGGAGTACCAGGTCCACGAAGGGAGGCTCCCAGGCTACCTCAACCCAGGAGCCCGGTACGTCTTCGCCGACGTGACCGACGGGGAGGCCCTGGAGAGGGCCCTCGAAGGCTGTGAGGTCGTCTTCCACGAGGCCGCCGCCGTGGGCGTCGGGCAGTCCATGTACCAGGTGGAGAAGTACATGAGGGTCAACGCTATCGGCACCGCCAAGCTCCTGGACCTCCTGGTCAACAGGGAGCACGAGGTGGAGAAGCTCGTGGTGGCCTCCTCCATGTCCATCTACGGCGAGGGGAAGTACGAGTGCGCCGACTGCGGCGTCGTCTACCCCAGGCTGAGGCCCCGGGAGCAGCTGGCCGCCAGGGACTGGGAGGTCAGGTGCCCCACCTGCGGTCTTGCGCTGAAGCCCCTCCCCACCGACGAGGGGAAGCCCCTCTTCCCCACCTCCATCTATGCCATGTCGAAGAGGGACCAGGAGGAGATGTCCCTGGCCATAGGGAAGGCCTACGGTATACCCACCGTGGCCCTCCGCTACTTCAACATCTACGGCCCGAGGCAGGCTCTCTCCAACCCCTACACAGGGGTCTGCGCCATCTTCTCCTGCCGGATAAGGAACGACAACCCGCCTGTCATCTTCGAGGACGGCCTCCAGAGCCGCGACTTCGTCTCGGTCCACGACATCGTGAGGGCCAACCTCCTGGCCATGGAGAGCTCCGGCGCAGACTACAAAGCGCTGAACGTGGGCACCGGGAGGCCCACCAGCATAAGGGAGATAGCCGAGGTCCTGATAAGGCTCTACGGGAAGAGGCTCGAGCCTGAGGTCTCCAACAAGTACAGGGAGGGCGACATAAGGCACTGCTACGCCGATATAACGGCGATCTCGGCCCTGGGCTTTGCCCCCCAGGTCGCCTTCGAGGAGGGGATGCAGGAGCTGGCGGAGTGGGTCGGCCTCCAGCCCGAGTGCCAGGTGGCCGACAGGTTCGAGAAGGCCCAGAGAGAGCTGGAACGGAGGAAGCTCACCCTGTGAGGTCCATGGAGGACTTTTATAGGCAGTACCCAAAGGGCGCCCCTGATAGGAAGGAGGTACCCCTCAGCTCCCCCAGGCGGGTACGCGACCTCCTCCCCTATCTCAAGAGCCCGGTACTGGACGTGGGCTGCTCCAAGGGCTACGACGTGGACTACTTCTCCCGCCATGGCTTCCAGGTGGAAGGCTGCGATGTGGGTGGGGGGGCGGTGGAGAGGGCCCTGGAGAACTACCCAGGCCGGAGTTTCTTCGTCCACGACTTCGAGAGGGGCCCGGCCGCGAAACGGTACAACTCCGCCTACGCCTTCGACGTCATAGAGCACGTCTTCGACTACCCCAGGTTCCTGGAGAACATACGGTCATCCCTCAACCCCGGCGGGGCCCTGATCCTGGCCACCCCCAACGTCCTGGGCCTCAGGAACAGGCTCCGATTTCTTCTGGGGGATGGTGGGTACTTTAAGCAGATCCCTCACATAAGATACTTCACGCCGGAGACCCTGGGGCAGACTCTGGAGGAGGCAGGCTTCAAGGTTCTGAAGGTCCTGGGCTACTCCTCCGTCCCCCTCCCGGTCTCTCTCTGCGGCAGCTTGACAGCGATATCGGAGGCGATAGGATGAGGCTTTTGGTGACGGGCGGCGGGGGCTTCGTCGGCTCCCACGTGGTAGAGTACTATGCGAAGAGGGGGGAGGAGGTCATTGCCCTGGACAACCTCTCCAGGGCTAGGATACTGGGGTCTGGGGAGAAGAACGCCAGGTACAACTGGGAGCACCTGGGGCGTTATGATAACGTGGAGAGAGCGGAGGGCGACATAAGGGATGGGGGGCTCCTCCAGAGGCTGGCGGGGGACGTGGACGCCATAATCCACACCGCCGGCCAGGTGGCGGTGACGACCTCCCTGAAGGACCCCAGGACCGATATGGAGATAAACCTCCTGGGGACCTTCAACGTCCTCGAGGCGGCGCGCCTCTCCAAGAGCAACCCGGCGGTCCTCTTCTGCTCCACCAACAAGGTCTACGGCGACAACGTGAATAAAATACCCGTAGAGGAACTGGAGACCAGGTATGCCTTCGCCCATGGCCACGCCAACGGGGTACCCGAGAGCCTGAGCACGGACCTCTGCGAGCACACGCCCTACGGCTGCTCCAAGCTGGCCGCCGATATATACGTCCAGGACTATGGCAAGAGGCACGAGGTGGATACGGCGGTCTTCAGGATGTCCTGCATCTACGGGACGAGGCAGTTCGGCACCGAGGACCAGGGCTGGGTCGCCCACTTCGTCATTGCAACGCTCACCGGTAGGCCCCTGACCATCTTCGGGGACGGGAAGCAGGTGCGGGACCTCCTCTACGTGGAGGACCTCGTCAGGGCCTACGACGCCTTCCTCGGGAAGAGGGAGAGGTACGCCGGCGAGGTCTACAACACGGGGGGCGGTGTTAAGAATACTACATCCCTCCTGGAGCTCCTTGACCTCCTGGAGGCCGAGACCGGGATGAGGTCCGAGCTCTGCTTCTCTGACTGGAGGCCCTCGGACCAGAAGGTCTACATCTCCGATATAACCAAGGCCAAGAAGGAGCTGGGCTGGGAGCCCAAGATAGGGCCCAGGGATGGGATAAAGAGGATGGTCTCCTGGGTAGGGGAGAACAAGCGGCTCTTCTAGCTTAGGGTCCAGACAAGCGCCTCGGCTGCCTTCGCCGTGGCTTCCCTGTCCTTCCCGGCCACTATTATGACCGCCATGCCGGGGGCGAATGCATCTCTCACCACCTCTACCTCGCCTGGGCTCTTGTACCAGTCGACCTTGGAGAGGTTCCCTGCAACCAGCTCCCGTGTGAGCCCGTTTGCGACCGGCCCTCCCACCAGGACCAGATTCACGGTCTTATCGGCAGAATCCTCATCCTTCACCTGGAGGACGGGAGTCCTCTCCTCGACCCTGAAGCCCACCCAGATCTCGGACTGGTCCGGCCTCAGGAACTGGGCCACCTGAGGGTCCGTGGCCCGGTAGGGCGGCCCCAGGTAGTCCAGGGTCAGGGCAAAGACGGAGTCCCTCACCTCCCGCACCCTGATGTTGAAGTTCTGAAGAGACGGAACGGCCTTCCGAAGGGCGCTGGTGAGGTCGTCCCCCCCCGCCACGTTAACGAGGGGCACCCTGGCCTCCACGGCCGTGCCGCGCCTCACCTCCAGGGTGCCGGAAGCCTCCCTGAGGGCTCCTCTGGCCGTTATCTCCAAGTCCATGGGGACGAGATGCAACTCCAGCGGCGCCCTGACGCCGAGCCTCTCGGCCACCGCCTCCTTTATCCTCAGACCCGTCTCCCGGTCCCTCTCCCGCCCCGGAGCTCCGCTCCCTACCACTATCTGGGCCTTTCCTATTCCCACCTCGGCCAGGAGCTTTTTCATCTCCGATGGGGTAGGTGGAGGTCCTGCCAGGGGGACGACGGTGCTGGACCCATCCCACTGGACAACGTAGGCAGCGGGTACCTGGGATCCGGCCAAGAGGATGATAGATGCCAGCGCAAAGAGCCCCTTCTCCATATCTCCTCCAGCTTAACCTCTCCCGGACCCTTCACCGGGGGAAGGATTTCCATCAGGGGCCATCTCACGGTCTCTGCTCCCTCTCCCTTCCAACCCGGCCATGGCCTGCTTCCAGGAGTGGAAGGTGGGTACGGCCCCGAAGGCCAGGATGTAGGCATACTTGAAGATGTGGTCGGTGAGGGAGAAGGCCAACGCGGATGCGCCGGGCACGCCGCCCATGGTCAGGACAGCGGTGACCCCCAGTTCGTAGGAGCCAAGGCCCCCGGGGGTCAGCGGGAGCGTGGCGAAGGCAACGCCTATGGAGATCGCCAGGATAAAGGCCGGGAGCGAGGCCGTGACCCCGAGGGAGAGGAGGACCAGGTAGCTGGTAGCCAGCTCCGCCCCCCAGACCAGGAGGGAGATGGAGGCTATGGGCACCATGGACCTCCTGGTGAGGGTCATCTCCCTGAGGCCCCTGTTGAAAGCTCCCAGCAGGGAGCTGGAGCGGCGGCCTATGGCTGTCACGTAACCCATCTGGACGGTGGAAGCTATCCTGATCACCAGGGCAGCGAGCCTTGCCTCGTACCTGTAAGAGACGAGCAGTACCAATATCGCCAGGACGACCATCAACGCCAGCACGACCACCCCTCTCAGGACCCAGGCGGCTTCCATGGCCCGGGGGAGATATGCCAGGGCCAGGAGGACCGCCAAGGCAACGGC
>JBBSVP010000114.1:717-9056 GCA_038046745.1 Candidatus Hydrothermarchaeota archaeon | reverse complement strand
AGGAAAGCGAGAGGGCGTAGCCGTTGGTCAAAACCGCCAAGGCAAGAGCCAGGAGATCGAAGACCCTCTCCAGGGCCACCGATGCCAGGGCCTTCCCGATGGAGAGATCGAACCTCTTCCCAGCCATGTAGGGTCTGGCCAAGTCCCCGACCCTTGCCGGGAGGACGTAGCTGAGGAAGAGGCTGACCATGTATATCCCCAGGAGCCCGCGGACCCCTCCGCGGTACTCCATGGGCCGCAAGAGGAGGTCCCATCTAACGGCCCTTGCCAGGATTGAGATGGTGAAGGTAACGGCAGCTACGGCCAGCCAGAAAGGCTCCGCCTTTTTGATTACTGCCCAGGTCTCACCCGGCCCTGCATAGCCCAGGAGGAGGTAGATGAGGCCGAGCCCAAGGGCAAAGGTCCCCAGGGCCTTCAGGACGCCCATGGTATCCGTCTCAGGGCGCGGGGGTTATAAAGGTAGCGGGGTTAATTTTAATCGCATATTCTGGATATGTGTTGCAGATAATCTATCAACTGGATGCAACATTGCCCGAAAGATAAAAGATTTATAGCTGGCCCGCCCTCCCTCTCGTGATGAACGTAATCCAGAGAGTGGCCCGGAACACCGCCTTCCTGGTCGGCGGGAACGTGGCGAATAAGGCCCTCAACCTGGTCCTCTTCGCCGTCATCGCCCGCTACCTGGGGACGGAGGGCTTCGGGCGATATTCGCTGGTCATGGCCTTCGTGGGCCTCTTCGCCCTCCTCCTCAACCTGGGGCTGGACACCCTGGCCGAGAGGGACGTGGCCCAGGACAGGAGGAAGGCCGGGGCCTACATGGGGAACGTCCTGGCCATAAGGCTCATCCTCTTCCTCCCGGTCCTGCTCCTCATCACCATAAGCGCGAACCTCGTGGGGTACGGCGGCGAGACCATCCGCCTCTTCTACATCTACGCCTTCGCCCTCCTGGCGACCTCCGCTGCATCCATCTTCCGGCTCATCCTCCACGCCCACGAGATGATGGAGTACGAGTTCCTGGTCAGCTTCATAGACAGGGCCCTGGTATTGGTCCTCAGCCTCGGAGCGCTCTTCCTGGGCTACGGCCTCCCGGGGCTTATATACGCCATCCTCGCGGCCAGCGCCGTGGACCTGGTCATATACGCCTACACAGCGGTAAAGAAGGTCCAGAAGCCCTCCTTCCGTTTTGATCTGGGTTTCTGGAGGGCTTTGACGGCCCGCTCCCTCCCCTTCGCCTTCATGGGCGTTTTCTACGGCATCTACAGCAACATAGACGTAACTATGATCAGCGTCATGAAGGGGGACGAGGCCACGGGGGTCTACAACGCCGCCTTCAAGCTCGTCACGGCCCTGATGTTCATACCCTATGCCTTCTCCAGCTCCGTCTTCCCACTCATGGCAAGGCTCTCGGTGGGGGCCAGGGGCTCCCTGGAGAAGGCCTACGAGCACTCCTTCAGGTACCTGGCCTACCTAGCCATACCCATAGGCTTCGGAACTACGATCCTGGCAGACCGCATTGTGGTCAGGATCTACGGCGGGGGCTTCGAGGGCTCGGGACCGGCCCTCCAGATCCTCATATGGGCTGGATCCCTGATGTTCCTCAACTCCCTCCTCCTCAACGCTCTGGTCTCCATAAACAGGGAGAGGCTCAACCTGGTGGTGGCGGCCACCGGAGTGATCCTCCATGTTCTCCTCAACCTCCTCCTCATACCGAGGTACGGCTACCTGGGCGCAGCCATCTCGACGGTGGCCTCCGAGCTGGCCTTCTTCCTCATGGCCCTCTACTACCTGGCCCGGTACCTTTACCCCCTCCCATTGGGAACTGTATTCCTCAGACCCCTGGCGGCATCCCTGGCCATGGGGCTCTTCTTGGGCGCTCTCCGGGAGAGCGTCACCATCTTCCTCCTCATCCCCATGGCAGCGGCCCTATACTTCTTCCTCCTCTACTTCCTGGGGACCTTCACCGCCAGGGACAGGGAGCTCCTCAGGGAGCTCCGCAAGAGAGGTTAGGATATGGCAAGGACTCTCTCACGATTTCTCACAGACCGTAGCGATGGATCCCCCCCATCCAGAGGGACAAGGGATTCTACTTGTAGAAAAAGTTTTTACTTTTACGATTCTAAATCCTGCCTTTATTAGGGTATTGCTTAAAGTGTCTACAGAAAAAAATCTAATATGCGAATCATCGGATGTTCCTATTCCGAAAACAGTTCCGTCTCTAAGTATTAACCTAAGATAGCTTCTCAAGCCAAAAATGTTTGGAGTACTTATGATCAGTCTACCTCTTTCTTCCAAAGAAGCAGCCATATTTTTCAAAAAAGACTGATAATCTAAGATATGCTCAAGTACTTCAAAGCAACAGATGGTATCGTATTTTTTATCGAACTTTGAAGATTCGAAATCGTGGACAAAGAATTTCAATCCAGGGAATCTTTTTTTGGCATGTTCTACAGCGATTTCACTTATGTCACAACCCTCTATTTCACATCCTTTGCTGTGGAAATAACTTACATCAAATCCCGAGCCGCAACCTACGTCTAAAATTCGGCCTCGCAGGTATCTTTCAATAAACAATGCCTTAGAGATGTCGTTCAGTGGTATGTTCTTATCTTTTACAAAACTGCTCGCTCCTGCACCTCCCTGATGATATTCGTCGTAGTATCTTTTCATAGAGTCAAGCCTCTTCGGCCTTCGCTTCGCCCCTCTTAATTTTTGGAAAGTTCTTCTCCTTTATATCCTTTTCTTCTTTTGACTCCTAAGTTCCTGAAGAGGTTGAGGAAGAGGGGTGATTCGAAGGGGGGGCTAGGGTTACGAAGAACTGGAGATACTGGTCCATCACCTTTTCCTTGTCGAAGAGGCGCGCCCTCTCCAGCGCTTCCTTCCCGAGCTCCTCTCTAAGAGCGCTGGAGTCCCGCAGCTTCAGGATGGCCCTCCTCAGGCCCTGGATGTCGCCTCTCCTGAAGACCAGCCCTGCCCTCCCGGCCACCTCCGGGAGGGGCGGTGCGTCGCTGACGATGACCGGCTTCCCGCAGGCCATGGCCTCTGCCAGGACCAGGCCGAAACCCTCGTTGAGGGATGGGAGGACGAAGCAGTCACAGGTCCTGTATAGGTCCGAGAGGACCTCCTGCTCCTGGTAGCCCAGGAGATGGACCCTGTTCCCGAGGCCCAGGTGCCCTATGAGGTCTCTGAAACTCTCGTGTTCCACCTCCCTCCCCACCATCAGGACCTTCACGTCCTCCAGCCCCTCCACCGCCTTTATCAGATCGGGGGCCCCTTTTAGGGCCGAGATACGGCCTACGAAGAGTATGACGAATTTACCCTCCAGGGCGTAGGCCTCCAGGAGGCCGGTGCTCTTGGGCCCAGGGGAGAAGAGGGTCAGATCCGAGAAGCCCGGTATCACCGTCACCTTATCGGGCGGCAGTGATAGGGCCTCCACTATCCTTTTCTTCACGTCCTGGGCCATGGTCAGGATCCCATCGGCCCGCCGGAGGATGGGGGGGAGAAATGGGAGCCTCCCAATCCTCTCGCAGGCGACGGGCTCCCAGATGGTCCCCACCTTCTTCATCCCTGTAGCACAGCCTAAGAGGACGGCGGCCAGGGATGGGGGGAGGGTGTAGAGGCCCAGGACGATATCAAATCGATACCGTCTATGGAGCCTGAGGCCGTTCAGGAAGTAGTAGAGGGTCCTGAGGACCGGGTTCGCCACCCCAGGGAAGGGGTACTTGTAGATCTCTACGCCATCCTCCCGGAAGTACCTCTCTTCCACCCCTCTGTCCTGGCGCCAATGGGGGGTGAGGACGACGACCTGGTGGCCCCTCCCGGCCAGGTGCTTGGCCACCGCGAAGGTTATGAGGTTGGTCCCCTCCAGGAACCTACCTGCCGAGAACTCGGAGAAGATCAGGAGCCTCAATACCTTCCACCCTCTACCGGTCCTTCACAGCCTCGATGACGAACTGGGATGAGAGGGTCGGGAACCTCCTCGTCTCCCACCTCAGGAGCCTCCCCCTCCAGTAGGGCATCTCTACGGCCAGCCCCTCGAACCTGGAGATCCTGAAGCCGGCCTCGGTGAGCCACCTGACGAGCCTCGCCTTGTTGAAGAGGCGGATGTGGTCCTCATGGGTCCCGTAATAGGCCGGCAGAGAGCCTGTGAGGAGAAGGATCCTGTCCCTGAGGCTGCAGATGTTTATGGTGGTTATCACGAGCCTGCCCCCCACTTTCAGGACCCTGTGGGCCTCCCGCATGGCCCCCTTTACGTCGAAAAGGTGCTCCAGGATATCGCCCATGTAGACGACATCGAAGGAGTCCCCATCCATCCCAAGTCCTTTCGCTATGTCCTGGACGTGGGCCTCGATCCCCAGCTCCCTGGCCCTCTCCACCGAGGCCTCGGAGATGTCCATGGCCACGACCTGGTTCCCCTGCTTCTTTATCAGCTCCGAGATCTCCCCACCCCAGCACCCGATATCCAGGACCCTATGACCGCTCCCTATCAGCTCGAGGGCCCGCCGGATCCGCTTGCCGCTCTGCTCGAAGTCGAAGTTGGGCTGGGAGTAGAACTCCCTCTCGTACTCCTCCAGCTTCATCAGAAGTACCCTCGTACCTCTTGCATCTGACGCCAGATCGCCATGTCCACTGGGAGGCCGAAGTACCTCTTCCGCCAGCGGAGCTTCGAGAGGGTGCTGAAGGGGGTCTTCAGGATCTCCTTCACCAGGGGGCCGATCTCCTTCTTCAGGGTCGGATTGTGGGAGATCAGCCTGGAGCAGATGGCGATGTACTCCAGCTGCTTGGCGTACTTGTGATCCAGCCAGAAGGCGTTCTCGGCGGTGGAGACCGTCCACTTCCCCCAGCCCTCCAGGCTCTTCGGGATCTTCATCTCGTACCTCTCCCCCAGGTAGGAGAAGAGAGGGGTCCCCGGATATGGGCTGAAGAGGGTGACGATGGAAGAGGAGTTGGGGTTGAGCTGGTAGGCGAGATCGACCATCTTGAGGGTCTGGAGCATCTCTTCCCTGGTCTCGGTCGGAACGCCCACTATCCAGAAGAGGAGGTTCTGGATCCCATACTCCCGGCACTTCTTTATGGCATCCACGGTCTCCTCCACCTTGATGTCCTTCTTGACGAAGTCCAGGACCCTCTGGCTCCCGCTCTCCCCACCCAGGTTGAGGCCGTGGCATCCGCTCTTCACGATGAGGTCCATGAAATCCTTGTCGAAGCGCCTGAAGTAATCCACCCGGCAGTCGGCGTGCCAGGTGACGTCGAAGCCCCGCTCGACCATCCCCCGGCAGATCTCCTCGATCCTCTTCTTGCTCACGAAGAAGTTGTCTTCCTTGAAGTCCAGGGCCTCGGGCTTGAAGGTCTCCACGGCCCAGGTCAGCTCGTCGAGGATCTTGGAGGTAGATTTTGTTCTCCAGGTGGACCGGCAGAAGGCCGAGTTGTAGCAGTAGGTGCACCTGTGGGGGCAGCCGCGCCCATCGGTGTAGTAGAAGACCTTCTCCGGGTGATACTCTTTCAGGCTCTTCAAGAGGTGGTAGGGGAGGTCGTAGGTCTCGTCCAGGTTCATGAAAGGGCGGTCTGGGGTGTTCACCATCTTCCCATCTTCCCTATAGCTGAGGCCCTGGACCTCCTCCAGCTTCCCGCCCTTCTCTAGGGTCCGTACCAGCTCCAGGAGGGTCAGCTCCCCCTCCCCCCTCACCACGATGTCCACGCTGGGGTCCTCCAGCGTCTGGTCTGGGAGGAGGGTCGGGTGGATCCCACCCCAGACTATTGGTATCTCCGGATCTTTCTCCCTCACGTACTGGGCAGCCTTGAGCCCGAACTTTATCTGAGACCCGGTCATGGCCGAGATGCCGACGCAGATCTGGTTCCCCACGTCGATCTTCCGGTAGTCCTCCAGCCGCATGTCCAGGATACCTGGCTTGTAGCCCTCCCGCTCCAGCACCCCGGCCAGGGGCAGGGCTGAGAGGGGCGGCAAAAGGGGCGTGGTGGCCCCGATCCATTTCTTACCAGGGTATACGATGGTCACATTTTCCATAGCTCACCTACAGATGTCCTCTCCGCCGCACATACCAGTTATAGGCCTTCCATTCGTAGGCGTGGTTGAAGTACCTCAGCCGCCAGCGGATGTGGGCCGAGGCCTTGAGGAGGAACTTCAGGGGGGTCATGAGGAAGTAGCGGGGAGAGAGATGGAACCGGGAGTACTCGCTGAAGATGATCCAGCTCAGCCCCCTCAGGACCTCCAGGAGCTCCCTGTACTCTTCTGTATACCAGGGGTTCTGGTTCGGGTCGCTGAAGAAGTTGAGCCCCCAACCGTCCAGGGTCTGGGGTGGCTTGAAGCCGTGGACCACGGCCTCGTCGAAGGCCTCGGTCCCGGGATACGGGGTGAGGACGAAGATACCGTTGGTCTTGGCCTTGGGGTTGGCCCTCCTCATCTCATCGATGATATCCAGGGTCCTGTGGACATCCTCTATGGTCTCGGTAGGAAAACCCACCATGAAGCTCACGTTGGAGACGAGGCCGTGCTCCCCGCACCGCCTCACAGCCTCCACGATCATCTCGGGGGTGATGCCCTTCTTGATGTGCTTCAGGACCCTCAGGCTTCCCGACTCCCCGCCTATCCCGAAGCCCTTGAAGCCTGACCTCTTGAGGAGGACGAACATCTCCTCATCGAAGTTTACGATGTAGTTGGCCCGGCACATGGCGGTCCATCGGACGCCCACCCCATCGGAGATTAGCCCCCTGCAGATCTCCTTCACCCGCTCGTGCTTGACGAAGAAGTTGTCGTCGGTGAAGCCTATCAGCTCCGCCTGGGGGAACCACTCCTTGGCGTACTTTATCTGCTCCACCACCTTCTGGGGGTCCTGGTACCGGTAGGACTTCTTGTTCCAGGATCGGTTGAAGCAGAAGGTGCACTGGTAAGGGCACCCCCGGCTGGTGTTTATATTTATGGTGTCCAGGAAGTACTGGTCCCTTTTCAGTAGGTGGTAGGGGGGCAGGGGGTACTGGTTCATGTCCACCCAGGGGCGGTCGGGATTGTCCTTGACGTGCCCGTCCTCCTTGTAGATGGCGCCCCTTACACCCTCCAGGCTCTTCCCGTCCTCCAGGGCATGGGCCAACTCCCGGATCGTCTCCTCGCCCTCCCCCTTGACCACTACGTCCACCATGGGATGGGCGCAGGTCTGGAGTGGGAGGAGGGAGGAGTGGATCCCGCCCCATACGATCTTCGTGCTGGGATTGGCGGACCTGATCCACTGGGAGATCTTGAGACCGTAATGAATCTGGAGGCCGGTGAGGGAGGTGATGCCGCAGAAGATGACATCGTCCAGATTGAGCTTCCGGTAGTCCTCGAAGCGGGTATCCACTATCCCAACCTTGTAACCCTCCTCCTCCAGGACCCCTGCCACCGGCAGGAGGGAGTAGGGGAGGTAATTGGGGTTCTTCACCGGGACCTCGGGCTGGAAGAGCAGGATCTCCTTCTTCATGCCTTCGCCTCCCTCCCACCCTTCCCCCTGCCCTTATATAACTTTTTCATCCTGTAGCGTAGGTAGAAGAGTAGCATGCTAAAGAAATGTGGCAGAACCCTCGGGTTTCCCAGCAGGGCTTTGAGCTTGTACCCTATCAGCCCCCCGTAGAGGGAGAGCTCTGCCGTATACACTCTGCTGTACTCCTCGATCTCCTCGGCCGTGAAGCCGGTCCCTATCCTCCCCGCCTTCCTAAGGCACTCCTCCCAGTCCCCTCTCTCCAGGACCCCCGAGGCCAGGCCCTCTTCCCAGAGGCGTGTCCCAGGTATAGGCGTGGCGATGACGGTGGAGAGGAGAGGAGGCTTCTCCTGCCTGACGAACTCAAGGGACTCGTCCAGGGTCGCGTAGGTCTCCCCTGGAAGGAAGCTGATCATGAAGAGGTTGACGGTTACGCCGTGCCGCTTGCCGAGCTCCACTGCACGCCTTACATCGTCCAGCACGATCTTCTTCCCTGCCCGCTCCCGGACCTCCTCGGAAGCGGACTCGAAGCCTACCCCTATCCAGGTGCAGCCGGCCTCCTTCATGGCCCTCATCAGCTCATCGTCCAGGAGCTCGGCCCTAGTCTGGCAGGTCCATCTCATGCCCAGGCCGCGGGAGGCCATCTCCCTGCAGAGCTCCAGGACCCGGGCCTTCTTCAGCGTGAAGGTCTCGTCGGTGAAGGATAGATGGGTCACGCCACGGGCCTTGAGAGCTTTAAGCTCTTCCAGGATCTTCGGCACGGGCCTGGCCCTGTACCCCCCCTGCATCTCCTTGGCGCAGTAGGAGCACCGGTAGGGGCAGCCCCTGGAGCCCATCACCAGGAAAAATTTCTCCTTTCAGAAGAGGGGGTGG
>JBBSVP010000114.1:0-707 GCA_038046745.1 Candidatus Hydrothermarchaeota archaeon | reverse complement strand
GGTAGTACCTCCCCACCTGGAGGGCATCATAGTCTGGGATCGGGAGGCTCTCCAGGTCCACTGGAGGCGCGTCGCCATTCTCCACCACCTTCGCCCCCTGGCGGTAGGCGATCCCTCCCACCTCACCCAGGTCCTGGCTCAGGACTACCCGGGGGAAGGTCTCCTCCACCTCCCCCTTTATCGCCACGTCAGCCCCGATATCTTCCAGGACTTGGCGGGGGAAGACGGTCCCGTGGGGGCCCCATACGACGATCCTGGCCCCTATGCCCGCGCCCCTTATCGCCTCGACCATCCGCACCGCATGGGGATAGAAGGGGATGGGACACCGGAAGGCCGAGGAGACCTCCGTCGGGATGCCTATCACATCGGGATTGAAGGCCTTGAGCTCCTCCACTATATTTTCTCTGGAGAGCATCCAGTTGTGGCCGTCCCAGATCCCGACCTCACACCCCTGGGTCTTAAGGATGGAAGTGATATAACCGAACTCCAGGGGGTAGCTCACCTCCACGTCTATTTGGACTACCCTGTTCCTGCAGAGGGCCCGCTGCTCAGGGGTGAAGAGGTTCTTCTCCCTGGGCGGGTTGACGAGGGCTACCCTGAGAGGCATGGTGGTGGGTGGGAAGGTTAACATTATAAACTGGCCACCCTCGCGTATATCTCCTCCAGCCGATCTATGGCCCGCTCCCAGTCATAGGCCGCCGCCCTCT
>JBBSVP010000113.1:0-7597 GCA_038046745.1 Candidatus Hydrothermarchaeota archaeon | reverse complement strand
TCAGATCCCGGCTCCTTCTGGGCTCAGCCTCTGCATCCAGGTATTTACCGACGCCCTCCATCACCTCGTAGGAGGGGAAGAAGACCAGGGTTATCCCTGGGGATACGGCCGAGATGGCATCTATGGTGCAGGCATATCTCATCCAGAGCTCGTCCCCCAGGGCCTCCCTGAGCCTGAGGCCCGTGTTGAGGCCCGAGGAGACGGCCAGGTAGACGACGTTCTCTCTGGGGAAGACTCCCGGGAGGCTCAGGACCTCAGCCTCCTCCAGGCCATAAAGGAGGCCGTAGCCCTCGGGAGGGGCCAGGGTGCCGCTCATGAGGACGAGCTTTCGTGCCTCCTTGAGGGGGGCCAGGACCTCCGACGGGAAGATGGGCTTGAGCCGCAACACGCCCCCTTGCCTGAAGAAGACCCAGTTGTTATCGCCCCTCATCCGCAGGACATCCTTCAGGAAGGAGGCGATCCTGAAGGCGTTGGATATCCTCTTCCCTTTACCATCCAGCCTACGCTTCAAAACCTCCACCCCCTCCCGGTAGAGATCCTCCACATCCTCTTGGGCCATATATTCCAGGAGGTCTAGCTCCCGGTCCTCTCCCCGGAAGAGCTCTGCCATCCCCGGGAAGTCTCGGCCCACCTCTTTGGAGGCCCTGCTCAGGGCCCCAGGGCCCATGGAGCGCCCCAGCAGATCCAGACTCTGGAGGTTGTGGGCCTCGTCCAGGATAAGGAGGAGGTGGTCCATGGGGCACCCCAGCCCATGGAGGAAGGGCTCCCGCAGGTGGGGGTGGAGGAGGTAAGTATAGGATGCCACCACCACCTCCGCCTCTCTCAGAAGACGCTGGAGGACCATATAAGGACAGCCGTGCACCAGGGCTCGGGAAGCCAGATCCTCGGGCCCGATCCGACCGGAGGCGATCTCTCTTGCAAGGAGCTCCAGGTCCTGATGGCCTTCCCTGAACTTAGCCCTATGAGGGCAGTCGTGCTTGAGGTAGCAGAGCTGAGAGAACTCCTCATAGCTGGTAGCCTCCTCTCCGGCGAAGATGGGACAGAGCTCCTGCTTGGACCTCAGGTGCAAGGCCAAGATGGGCTTCCCCAGCCGACTGGCTATGGCCCCTGTCTCCCTCAGGAAGATGGCCGCCTGGGACTTGGTCCTGGTCAGGACGACCACCTTCTCCGTCTCCTTCCTATCGGCCAGGCAGGCACAGAGGGCCGAGACAGACTTCCCCACCCCCGTAGGCACGTCGCAGAGGATCCGATCGGAGGTGTATATCCTCTGGATGAGCTCGTCCTGGAAGGGCCTGGGCTCTTGATAGGGGAAGAGAGCTGCAGGGAGCATCCGGGAGGACTTCGGCCCGTTGGTAGAAATATCTTTGGATGAGGACGTGTGCGGGACCGTTTAAGGGTCCTGGAGGTTTGAGCCTGGGACCATCAGATATATATACTCCAAACATAGTATATCCAAAAAATCAAACGGAGTTGGTTTGTATAGCAACAGGAAAGGTGAAGTTCTACAACAGAAACAAGCGCTTTGGTTTTATACAGCAAGATCAAGGCGAGGATGTCTTCGTCCACGAGAGCGGCGTAACTGGCGGACCCATAGCGGACGGGGATACGGTAGAGTTTGACGTGGAACAGGGCCAGAGGGGACCCAAGGCCATAAACGTCCGGAAGGTATAGGTACGTCTATACCTTTTGGGGCCAGAGGATCCTTCACTGCCTTTTATTTATTTTAATACTATCTATTTTTAAAATAGCAAGATTTAAATAGCTTTTTGTAAAACTCCTAATAAGAGAGATGAGTATGAGGGCACCGCTGGCTACGATGGTCATCCTGGTCGTATCCCTTGCAGCGGCCATCTTTTATCTTCTCAGAGGCCTCTGACGTATCACTCAAAGAGCTTCTCAGCTCTCCTGGAGATCTCCTCCATCTCAGCGCCGTCCAGCCCCTCTTTCCCCAGGGCATCCCTCATCCGCTTGGTCCCGTACTCCATGATCTCCACCACCGTTGGGACCCTTATGGCGTCCCCCACCACCAGCGCCGATCTGGGGGGGATGGAAGAGAGGACGCCCTCCCAGACGGCCCTGTCTGGTATGCCTGCCAGGGCAGAGGCGACATCCGCGGGATCCTTCAAAGAGAGGAGGAGCCTGTTGGCGACCTGAGACCTCACCTCCTCATCGATGCGGGAAGGTCTCTGGTCTATGAGGCCGAGGATGAGGTTGAACTTCCTGGTCTCCCTCGCCAATCGGTCGAAGATGGTATAGGGGGCCACCCTGGGATCCAGGAACTTGTGGGCCTCCTCCAGGAAGACCACCAAGCGGGGATAGTCCTCCTTCCCTTCGGTGTAGAGCTCGTAGAGCCTCCTGGCCAGGATATTGGCCACAAAGAGATATGCCATGGTCTCGTGGCCGTACCTACCGAAGTCCAGGACGATGGACCTGCCTGCCTTTATCAGGCCGACCATTTGATAGAAGGCGTCTCCGGCGGTCGTACCCTGGACGAAGCCGAAGCGCCCGAAGCGTTCCACCCGGCGCTGGAGTGCCTGTAAAGCGCCGCCGTGGACCTTCCCCTCGTACTCCTCGGGTGTGGCCTCCGTTATGGCGGACGGCAGATCCCTGGCACCCTTCCTCCTCTGGACGGCGTAGAGGGCATCCACCATCTGGGGGGTGACGTCCTGGAAGGCCACGATGATATCGGCCGGCGTTATCTCCCTGGGGTCTATCAAGAAGGGCTTCGCCTCCCTGTTGCTCTCGGGGTCCAGGGTGAAGACCTCCACCCCCTCGGGGAAGAAGTACTTCAGCCCAGGGGAGTTGTCGGTCCTGGAGAACATCCCGTACTCCTGGTGCATGTCGAATATCAGGACCGAGGCCACCCCTCGCCCCAGGATGCCACAGCAGACGATCTTTGAAAGGATGCTCTTCCCCATCCCGGTCCTACCGAAGATGGCGAAGGGCTTCTCCACCAGCTTTTTGAAGTCCAGGGGGACAGGAAAGTCCTTGAGCCCCCTCAGGTTGCCTATGGGGAGGGAGGTGGGGGCCGGGGTGTATATCTTCTCCACGTCCGCCATCTCCGCCAGCCTGACGGGGGCGAGGTAATGGGGTATCGTCTCGGGCTCCCCCAGACGCCCGTCCCTGTCGATCAGCTGGACCGGCTTGAGCCTCGCCCTGGGTGAGAAGAGCCTTCCCTCCACGCCCTCGTGCCCGGCCAGGGGGATGAGGGCCTCCCCAGCCCTGGAGCCAGCGATCCGATCTATCACTTCGGACCTGGGGATATAGACATCCTGGACTATACAGTAGAAGCTGTAGCTCGCGCCCTCCACTATGATGGGGTAGCCCACCTTCAGCCCTTCGGGGCTCTCCAGTCCCAACTTGACCTCGATCCCGGAGAGGACCGAAGCCGATATCACCTCGCCTATCTTCATGCCATCACCTCGATAGGAGATCCAGGTCCCTGTGGAAGAGGGCCTTAGAACCTCCTTCCGCATCTGTCCTCCCCCGCAAGATCTCCTCAGGAGTTATGCCGTACCTGGGCCCGAGGTCCGTGAGGATTCGGTCGTAGACCTCCTCCATCCGCCGCACCTCCACCGCGTACCTGTGGGCCTCCAGCAGCGGGTATGGATAACCAGGGCAGAGGGTTGAGCGGGCGTAGGAGGCCAGCTGGGGAAAGACGCCCTCTGGTTCGCCCCTTGGGACGCCTATATCCACCCTGAACCATCTCTTTGCGCCAGGATAGAGCCTGGCGAAATAGACCTCGCCGTGGAGGCAGAGTGGCTCTGCCTTCTTGGGGGTCACCGGGAGATAGAAGAGCCCGTCTCCGTTCTCCAACCTCGCCAGGAGCTCCCCATCGCTGAAGAGGGAGTCCAGGGAGTGGGTGTTGGAGTCCTTCGAGACCCCCACCAGCGTATTCCCGTTCTTTTGGCAGGCCTCCATGGCACTCTCCATCGTGCTTGAGAACTCTTCCAAGGGGGGCGTCGCCAGAGGACCGTCCAGGGCTATGATGGTATTGGAGAGCTTCTCCGCTAGGCGCCCTGCCATCCTGAGCTCCGCCAGCCGCCGGAACTCCCCCACCATGTAGGTGTGCAGATTCCCCTGCCTCCTACCCCTCTCCAGGATCGCCCTGTAGAGTCCGTCCTGCTCCTTGACGAACTCCTCGTGGAGAGATACGGCCGCTATGCTCTCCTCTGAATAGAGCTCCCTCATCCTATAATCGCCCCGGAACTCGTAGTGGAGGGCCCCGACCCTGATGAGGGCCAGCCAGAGGCCTGCCAGATGGAGGACAAAGGTGTGGGAGCCGTCTATGGCTACGAGGTCTCTGGTGTCTTCGGGATATGCAAAGGGTTTGATACATCTGGAGACCTCCTCCAACCGACCTCTACCCACCTCCTCCCCGAGTCTCTTGTACCTCCCTAGTACCTCTAGTCCTCCCAGTATGTCCATCAGACCGCCGCCTCTATCTTGGACCTTCCATCTTCCGTGGCTATCACCCTGATCTTCCCACGGAATTTTTCGTTCTCGGCCACCTCCGCCAGATGGGTTATGAGTATCACTTTCTCAAAGAACCGCCCCATATCAAAGAGCTTCCTCACGAAGAGCTCCCGGCTCACCTCGGTATCAAGGGAGCCCAGGTCCCCTTCATCGATGAAGAGGGTCTTCATCCTCCCGTAGCTCCTCCCCACCTGGGGCATCCCGGCCAGCTCCTTGGCTATGGCGAATCGCAGGGCGGCGTTTATCTGGGTCTTCTCCCCGCCGCTGAACTCCTGGACGTCATGGAAGAGGCCGTCCTTCCCTTCTACCTCGATCCTTATGCCGTAGCGGCTGTTCTCTTCGTAGGGGAGGAGGCGGACCTTGGTGAACCTGCCGTCGGTGAGGTCCGATAGGTTCTCGGACGCCTCAACGGCTAGATGGGGGAGAAGGTGATTGATGGCATACAGGACAATGCCTTTCTTGTGGAAGATGCTGTTCTTCAGGATCGCCAGCACCTCCGTCTCTTCCCTGAGGGACTTCATCTCCGCTGCGGCTTTCACGATCTTCTCTTCAAGGGACCGCAACCTGGTCTCGTCTGCCAGCAGGAACTTTTCCAGCTCCTCTTTCCTGCCACGCATCTCAGAGATCTTTCTCCCGATAGCATTGTATTCTTCTCTCATGGCATCTATCTGATCTCTGGTAGCGGCGTACTTCCCATCCACTGCCGCGAGGGCATTCACCTGGGCCGATAGCTCTACCGATCGTTTCTTGTGTCCCCGGAGCTGTTGAGCAAGCTCCTCTACGAGTTCCGAGGCATCACCCACCTCCTCGAGTTTAGAGCGTAGGCCCTCCAGCTCCCTCTTCTTGCCCTCAAGAGAGGTTGCTTTCCCAGCGACGATGGCGAACTTCTCCTCGTCGAAGCCTAGGGCCTTGATCCGACTTTGGATCTCTGCATGCTCCTGGTCGGCCGCTTTGATCTCTTTTTGATATCTGGCTTCTTTCTCCTCAAGCTCTTTCTGCTGCTCCTTCAGCTGGTTCTGGATCTCGGAGAGCACGAAGGAGTCCATATTTATCCCTCTGGCCTTGGTGGAGACCTCAGCGAGCTCCGCCGCAGAGTCCTCCCGCTCCCTGCCCAGCGCCGTCACGAGGGCCTTATTCCTTGAGAGCCACTGGAGCTCTTTCCCTATACGCTGGATGCGCTCCGAGAGGATGCCCTCCAGTCGTAACAGATCGAAGGCCTCGTCGCGATTCAAGTCGGTTTTGAGCCTCTTTATCCGGCCATCGAGGGCCTCGATCTGCCTTAGGACCCTCTTTCTATCCTCCTCACGGTTCCTTTCAAGCCCCTGCCTCCTCTTCTCAGCGAGCCGCGCCTCTAGCCGGAGGGCCTCATGCCTGTTTTTAAGGGCTTCCAGCTGCGCCTTCTCCTTCTCTGCCCTTTCGTAGTCCCTCATCTCTTCCTGGAGCTGCCTTATCCGCTCCTTCAGGCCTTCGGCGCTCTTCTGCTTCTCCTGGGCTTCGAGGAGCTTTTTCTTTGCGATCTCGACCGCTATTGCGCTCTCCCTGGCAGTCTGGCTGGCCCGCAGATAATCCTCGTGGGCGGCCTGGAGGACCTTGAATTCCCTCTCCTTCTCTTCAAGCGCTCTCTTCAGCACGGCGCTCTCCCCATCCCTCTTAGAGACTTCTCTTTCGTGCTCTCCTATCTCTTTGCTCCTCTTCGGTATTGATGCCCTCAACTCATCCCGCCACGCGATCTCCCGCTTCAATCCCTCTTCGCCGCTTACGACTCTCAGCTCCATCTGACGCAGCTGCTCTTCTGCCTTCCTCTGGGCCTTCTCGAAGGTCTCCAGTCGGAAGAGCTTCTGGAAGATCTCAAGCCTCTCGGACCCTCTCACCGCCCCCAGCTCCTTCATCTCCTCCTGCCTGACGAAGGTGGAGTTCCTGAATCCCACGTAGTCGAGGCCCACGATCTCCTGTATCTTGTCATCCAGCTCCGGTATCTTCCCCTGGACCCTCTCTCTTCCCTTCCGCAGCTGGACGTAAGGCTTGTTGGCCCTGGTGAGCCCCCGCACGACTTCGTACTCCTCCCCGCCCTGGGTGAAGACGACCTTCACATAGCCGCCTGGCCTGCATACATCCTCGACCTTCATCCCCACATCAGTCCTGGAGGTCTGTCGGTAGAGGGCGAATGTTATGGCGTCGAGGATGGTTGTCTTCCCTGCCCCCGTCTTCCCTGTTATGACCGTGAACTTCTGCGGGAAGGTGACCTGCTCCTTATCCAGGTATCTCATGAAGCCCTTCATCTCCAGCGTCACGATCTCAAAGCCTTCCGTCACCCCACGACCTCCCGCAGGATCGCCCTTCCCTTCTCCAGCAGATCGTCCCGCCTTGGATGATCCGGATAGTTCAGCTCGACGAAACCATGGAAGAGGGAGAAAGGGTCCATGGTAAAGTGGACTATACCCTTCTTGGCCATCGACCTCTCACGCCAGGAGACCTCGTAGTGGAAGGCCCCCTTCAGCCGCTCGATTATCTGCCGGTCCTCAACCCTCTCCCTCTGCCCCTCCTCTATTCCCACCACCAGGCGGACGATGGCCCCATCCACAGCCGGTATCGCTTCGAGGATCCTTTCCATGGGGTCCTCCCCGGGGCCGATCTCCACCTCGATCCTGAGCATCTCCCGGCAGGGGAGCTCAACGAACCGCCAGGCCTTGGAGGCCGGGTCTATGGTCATGAAGCCCTTCCTGTCCCCCTTCTCCCCCCAGTCGAGGCGCTCCACGGAACCGGTGTAGACGATCTCGGCCTTTCCCCTCCTGCCCGCCACCTGGTGGATGTGGACGTGGCCGAAGACCGCCAGATCGAGGGCCTCCGGTATCATCTCCTTCCTCAGAGAGAACTCCCCGGGCAGGACCTCTGGGTAGGCGCCTTCCCTCAACCGGGCCCCTTCGAGGTAGTAGTGGGCGAAGAGGAGTTTGAGGTCTGCCTTGGTACCAGAGGCCTTCTTCTCGAGCCAGGCCTGGAGTATCTTCTGCCCCATGACAAAGAGCTGCTCCTGCGGTATCTCCCTGCCCTCCTTCTCCTTCACCAGGGCTGCTATCTGCTCGGGGTGCATGTAGGGCAGGAGGATGCACTCCACTCGAATCCC
>JBBSVP010000112.1:0-4952 GCA_038046745.1 Candidatus Hydrothermarchaeota archaeon | reverse complement strand
GGAGGACGAGGGGGTGGCGGAGGAGTGCATAAAATACCTGAAGGCAGAACGCATAGGACGGGCCACCTTCTTGCCCCTCAAGAACCTTCGGGTGGAACCCCCCAGCTCCGCGGAGAGAGAGCTGGCCAGTGGGGGCCATGGCTTCGCCCTGGAGCTGGTCCGCTTCGAGAAGAGGTTTGAGAAGGCCTTCGCCAGGGTCTTCAGGAATACGGTGGTGATCGAGGACATAGCCGCCGCCAGGAAGGGGGGTGTGGGGAAAGCGCGGATGGTCACTATCGATGGCGACTTGGTGGAGCCTTCGGGGATTATGAGTGGTGGCTTTTACCAGGGGCGGGAAGGCTTTAAAGAAGGGCCTGATGAGAGGAAGCTGGAGGAGGAGATGGGGAGGCTCAGGAGGGAGAGGGAGGACCTCCTGCGGCAGGAGGAGGCGGCCAGGAAGGGGCTGGAGGAGATGGGGAGGCAGGAGATAGCGAGGGCCCAGGAAGTGGAGACGACGGCCGAGAGGCTCAGGGCATCCAAGGAGGGCCTGGAAGAGCTCACGGAAGCCGTCGCCCATGGGGAGGCCCTCCTCAAGGCCCTCAGGTCTGAGATCCTGGATACGTCCCGGGAGTTGAAGGCCAGGGGAAAGGCCCTGGAAACCTTGGTGGAGAGGGTCGGGGCCCTGAAGAGGGAGAAGGCTGGGCTCGAGGGGGAGCTCGGCACCGCAGGTGCGGAAGAGAGGCTCCAGGAGATCAAGGGGATCGAGGAGAAGGTCCTGGAGCTGGAGCAGAAGAGGCAGAGGATGGAGGCTCAAAAGAGCCTGAACGCCTCCAAGGTGGAGGAGGCCCTGCGCCCCAGGTTCGAGGAGCTGAATCGGGAGCTCCGGGGGGTGGTGGCAAGGAAGAGAGGGTTGCTGGAGGAGCTACAGAGCATGGGGGGGAAGGGGAAGGAGTTAGAGACGGAGCTGGAGACCCAGGAGAGGGAAGGGGCCAGGATAAAGGAAGAGATAGAGGCCCTCAAGGGGAGGAGGGACTTCCTCGCCCGGGGTCTCACGAAGATCCTGCGGAAAGGGGAGGGCTTCCGGGAGGAGCTCACTGCCGGTGGGAGGAAGATAGAGCACCTGAGGATCGAGAAGGCGAGGCAGGAGACGCGGCTGGAAGGGCTCCAGGAAGGCCTTAAGGGGTACGAGGGCCTCGAGCCCTTGGAGGGCGTCGAGGACCTGGCCGCCCTGGAGGGGGATATCGTCAGGATGGAGGGGGAGATGGCATCCCTGGAGCCGGTCAATATGCGGGCGATAGAGGACTTCCAGGGGATAAAAGAGAAGTTCGAGGGTATGGACCAGAAGGTGAAGAAGCTGCAGGACGAGCGGGATGCCATCCTCCTCCTGATGGAGGAGATCGACCAGAGGAAGACCCAGGTCTTCATGGAGGTCTTCACGCAGGTGGCCCTGAACTTCCAGCGGATCTTCTCCCAACTATCCACGGGCGGGACCGCCCAGCTCCTCCTGGATGAGGAGCACCCCCTTGAAGGGGGCCTCCAGATCCAGGCGAGGCCCGCGGGGAAGAACCCCCAGTACATAGAGCTCATGTCGGGCGGGGAGAAGACCATCACTGCCCTCACCTTCATCTTCGCCATCCAGCGGTATCAACCGGCGCCCTTCTATGTGATGGACGAGATAGACATGTTCCTCGACGACGACAACGTCAAGCGGGTCTCGGAGCTCATAAAGGATGCCTCCCGAGAGGCCCAGTTCATAGTAGTCTCCCTCAGGGACAGCCTCATGGCCTCGGCGGACCAGCTCTTCGGGGTCTCCAACGAGGATGGGGTCTCCAAGATCGTGGGAGTGGAGTTGGAGGAGATTGGAGGAACTTCACCCGGTTGAGATGCTGGTGGACCTGGTCATCTCCGACGAGATGGACCCCTGGCAGATAGACATCGCGGAGATAGCGAGCAGGTTCCTGGAGAAGGTGAGGGAGATGGTGGACCTCAACCTCCGCCTCTCTGGGAAGACCCTCCTGGCCTCCTCGGTCCTCCTCAGGATGAAGTCCGAGTCCCTCCTCCCCAGGGAGGAGCCCCCATCCTTAGGGGACGAGTTCGAGCCCCTCGACGAGCCCCAGGGGGGGGAGGTGATGCCCCTCCCGGTGCCGATAAGGCGGAGGGCAGAGAGGAAGGCCACGCTCTTCGAGCTGGTGGAGGCCCTCCAGAGGGCCCTCTCGGAGGAGGTCCTGCGCAAGAACTTCCCCCGGGAGGGGAAGCCCCAGAAGAGCCTCGTCATACAGGTAGACGAGGAGTCCATAAAGGAGCGGATCGCGAAGCTCTACGAGAGGCTCCACCAGCTGGCGGAGCTGAAGGGGGTTATAAAGTTCTCGGACCTGATGCCCGAGAGGTCCAGGCCCGCCATCGTGGAGCTCCTCCTCTCCCTCCTCTACCTGGATACCCAGGGCAAGGTGACCATCTGGCAGGAGGAGCTCTTCGGGGAGATCTTCATCACGCTGGGCTAGCATGCGCCTCCTGGTTCTCTCTGACGTCCACGGGAACATAATGACGCCCTCCTCTTCCTGGGAGATCTCAGCATCGATTACGTGAAGAGGAAAGCAGCCCGAATGGGGAGAGGGAACCATGACAACGCCGTGGCATCTCTCCCTGGCCACTCGGCGGTACATGCACCATCAACTTTGAGCTCGACGGGATCAAGATCTGTATGACCCACGCTTCCCCGAGAGACCCCCTCTATCGGTACATAACCCCAGAGATTACCGACAGAGAGCTGGAGGGTGTGGAAGCCGACCTCGTCCTCCTGGACCACTCGCACCTCCCGATGTGCAGGAAGATCGGCGGGGAGACCATATGATGTGGATGCCGCTATCGAGAAGCTCTTCGAGACCGCGCCGCTATATCAAAGAGGAGGAGATAAGTAGGTCCTGGCCGATACGCCGGTCTGCGGCCACAAGACATATGGGTACGATCACCATCCCTCGACCACGCTGAAGCCTATACCGCTGAGGTGCGAGGTCAGTTTTTCGGAGGCATCCCCAGAGACGCCTACGGCCACGACCCTGGAGAATCCCCCATCCTCCAATATCATCTTGGTATCTTTGGGCACCTCCGCCCCTATGGTATAGACGATAGGAGCTTGGTACTCCAGGGCCACCATCACGGCCAGGGGGCTCGGGTTCTCTCCATCGGTGACTACGATCGTAGTTGGCCCCTCCATGGCCACAAGGGCTTCCGCGATCTTTGTGGCAGTCTCGTATCTGTGGACACCCTCCAGCCTAGTGGAGTGAGCGAGTTGGAAGAGGAGATTGTCTCCCACGGCCTCTGGTCCCCCTACAACAACGATGGAGTCGGGGTTGAGGATGAGGAGGGCCCTGGTAGTGGCCAGGGGTAGAACCTCGGGCCTCGTCAAGAGGATGGGGGCCTTTACGGCCCTGGCATAGGCAATGGCGGCCATGGAGTCCATCCCCAGGTCCCCTCTCGCTATGACAACCGTCTCAGCCCTGGGCCGTCTCAGAAGGGCCATCTCGCTGGCTGCGGTATAGATGTCGCCTAGAGGGGTATACTGCATGTCGATGATCCGGCCCTGGCTCTCCCCTGCCTCCTCAACTGGCTGCTTGAGGCTTGGGTCGATGGGTATGAGACCCAAAGCTCCCACAACCCCAAAGAGCTCAGGAGAAGTTATATAGAATTGCCGGTTCTCATAGCCGAACTTCTTGATGAGCCTCCCTACACTCTCCGGAGTGGCATTGATCTTTATGAACTCCTTCTTCTCCTCCAGGCGCGAGCGCTTGGTCGTTGTGGTCCCGGCGGCCGAGGGCGGGCTCCCGGCAACGCCGTAAGTAGAGAAGTGGGAGAGGTCCGCGAAGACGAAGCCAGAGAAGTTCTGCCCGTCCACCACCTGGTCCGTGGTGTTCACCCCCACATCGAAGACGAAGGGCCCGTCGCTGGAGGTGAGGTTGAGGTTCTTCGTCAGCTGGACCCAGTTCTCACCTGACTTGTTGAAGAAGTATAGGACGAGGGTGTTCTCGTCCAGCTCAGTAATATCGGACTCAGTATAGAGGACCCTGAGGACGGCAGAGGTGACGTTGGTGTTATCGCTCAGGGAAATGTTGACGATCTTGGAGGTATTCTTCTGCCCTGGAGCTAGGCCAGTGGTACTATTGAAGTCCCTGACGCCCACAGGGATACCGTTATGCTCAACCCGATTGACGGTTATATTCTTTTCAACACCGGTCTGGATGGTGATCCTGGTGAAGCTCCCGGTCACCGTGACGGTGTTATTATTGGCAAGGGTGGCGTTGACGCTCACCCGCATGCTCCTATTCACGATGGTCGGATCTGTGGAGAAGAACCTGGTAGCAGAGTCGTTGCTATTCCCTGAGGAGTCTACCACTCGGAACGAGTAGTTGTGAATCCCTTTGGAGATGAGGGCGTTCACGTTCGTCGTGGTGCCGTTGGAGGCTGTGCCGCTAGTATTCGCTGCCCCGTCGAGGAAGAGGGTGAAGTTGAGGATGCTGGCATTATTGTCTGTGGCCGTGAAGTTGAACGTCACGTTGTTGCCGATGAAGACTGAACCATCCCTCGGGGATATCAAGGTCAGATTTGGCGGAATCCCATCGACGTGGAAGATGTTGGTGGAGCTGTTGCCGGTGTTGTTGACCGAGTCGTTGGCGGTGACTGACCAGTTGTGGAAGCCGTCGGCTATGGCGATGGTGGTGGTGTTGAAGGTGGCATTCTGGACGGTGCCGGTGCGGTTGGCTATCCCGTCGATGAAGAGGGTGAAGGCCATCGAGGTGGCGCGGTTGTCGGTGGTGGTGAAGTTGAAGGTGACCAGCCTGGACTGATTACTATTGTTGGCCGGGCTGTTGAGGGTGACGACTGGGGCTGTGGTGTCGATGAAGAAGGTGCGCGTGGCGCTGGCGCCGGTGTTGTTGGTGAAGTCTGAGACGTTGACGAACCAGGAGTGGAGGCCGTCG
>JBBSVP010000111.1:0-6278 GCA_038046745.1 Candidatus Hydrothermarchaeota archaeon | reverse complement strand
GAGGGTATCGCGGTCCATATCTTCTGCATGCTGGGCTTTCCCACCGAGAGAAAAGAGGAAGCTCAGGAAACTCTGAACTTCGTCCTGGAGAACAAGGAGGCCATAAGTACCATAGGCCTCTCCATGGACATGGGGATCTTCTCCCTGGCGAGGCATTCGGAGGTCTATAAGGAGCCGGAGAGGTTCGGCGTCACCGACGTCTGCGGCGGCGGCGATCTGGCCATAAGATACGACTTCGAGACGGCTGGCGGGATGGAGAGGGAGGAGGTCCACCAAGCCCAGGAGGAGTTCTACGAGGTCCTGGACAAGGTCTTCAGCCTGAGGTTCCTCCCCTACTGGGAGGAGTACAGCCTGCTGTATATGGATAGATACGGGAAGAGCTGAAGAGAAAGTGCCTCAGTGCTCATAGGGCTCATCACCACCCCGGTGAGGGGTGCAGCATCAGGTCGCCCATCATTCATCATCGGCACAAGATAAGGCCATCTTACCGTGAGAAAACTTTTCTGGTGCCGAGGGAAAAGGATATATAAACTTTCTTCAATAGCTCTTGTCACATGCCGTTGCGGAAGATGCCCCTGGGGAGGGAAGAGCGGCTGGCGGAGTATGCCAGGGAGATAAAAGAGACCAAAGAGTTCCTGAACAGCGTCCTCAACAGCTCCGCCGACGGCATCATAACCACGGACCTGGAGGGCAGGATCACCTTCTTCAGTGCCGGGGCCGAGAACATCTTCGGCTACAGGGCCAGGGACGTCATAGGCACCCCCATCCTGGACCTGTACCCGAAGAAGCTCAAGAAGAAGAGGGCGGAGTGGGGCAGGATGCTCTTCCGAGGAGAGACCATCAAGAACCTCAAGACCCAGATATACAACGCCAGTGGAAAGCTGGTGGATATCAACCTCTCCCTCTCCCTCCTCAAGAACAGCGAGGGGGCTGTGATAGGGACCGTAGGCGTCTCGTCAGATATAACCAAGGAGACGAACCTCCAGCGGGAGGTCCTCCAGACCAAGAACTACCTGGAGAATATCTTCAATACCGCCAGCGACCTCATCTATGTCCTGGCCTTCGACGGCAGATTCAAGGATCTGAACAAGAGAGTGGAGGAGCTCACCGGCTATAGGAAGCAGGAGCTGATAGGAATGCCATTCGTCAAGCTCCTGGCGCCCGAGTACACCGCTATCTTCCTCGCGAACTTCCAGAAGAGGATAAAGGGAGCCAATGTACCGCCCTACGAGGTAGAGGTCTTGCGCAAGAAAGGGGATAGAAGCCCCTTGGAGATAAGGGGGAGCAGGCTGGAAGGGGTCGGGGTCATAACTATCGCCAGGGACATAACCAACAGGAAGAAGGCCGAGATGGAGATACGGCGCCTGGGGGCGGCTGTGAGCGGCATGCGGGAGTTCCTCATCATCACCGATCTGGAGGGGACCATAACCTATGTCAACCCGGCCCTGGAGAGGGGCCTGGGTTATACCTCCCACGAGCTCCTGGGCAAGCCCATAAAGGTGCTACACCCACGCAGCACTCCAAAGAGTCTCCTCAGGGATGTCCTCCTAAAGACACGGCAGGGCGGATGGGAGGGAGAGGCCCTCAACAGGAGGAGGAACGGAAAGGAGTTCTGGGTCCACACCGAGACCTCCCTCATCCAGGACGAGAAGGGGGAGCCCATAGCCATGGTCTGGGTCTCGGAAGATATAACCAAGAGGAAGAAGCTGGAACAGCAGATCATGCGCTCCGAGAAGCTCGCCTCTGTGGGCCTCCTGGCAGCCGGGGTGGCCCACGAGATCAACAACCCCCTGGCCAATATCTCCCTTTACTCTGAGATGCTCATAAGGAAGGCAAACCCCGGGGATCTGTTGGTGAAGAAGCTGACGGTGATAAAGGACCAGGCGGAGGTGGCGGCCAAGATCGTGAAGCACCTCCTGGAATTCTCCCGCCAGTCGGAGCCGGAGGTCAAGGGGGTGGACGTGAACAAGGAGATATCCAAGGTCCTGGGGGTCCTGGCCAGGCGGGACTCAACCGTAGGCGTGCAGATCCGCAGATCCTTCGACACTGCCCTGCCACAGATCAAGGCGGATCCTGGGCAGCTGCAACAGGTCTTTGTCAATATATTGACCAATGCCACCCAGGCGATGCCCATGGGCGGGAGGCTGGAGGTGGCCACAGCCAGGAGGGACAAGGAGATAGAGATAAAGTTCTCTGATACTGGGAGGGGCATACCACGGGAGATCATAGACAGGATATTCGACCCCTTCTTCACGACCAAGGAGGTAGGGAAGGGCACAGGTCTCGGGCTCTCCATATGCCACGGGATCGTGGAGAAGCACAACGGCACCATCGAGGTGGAGAGCGCTGTGGGCAAGGGCACGGTAGTTACGGTGAGGCTTCCGGTGAGCTGATATGGAACGCATACTGATCATAGAGGACGACCCCCAGATGAGGCAGGGGCTGGCAGAGATGCTGGGAGATGTGGGCTACAAGGTCACGGCCGTGGGTTCAGGGAGCGAGGCCATCGCTAAGATAAGGAAGCAGGAGTTCGACGTGGTCCTGACAGACTTAGTCATGCCAAACGTCAGCGGGATCGAGGTCCTGAAGGAGATCAAGAGGCACAGGCCAGAGACCCATGTGATCATGATCACAGCCTTCGCCACCATCGAGTCCGCTGTCCACGCCATGAAGGAGGGGGCCTCGGACTATGTCTCCAAACCCTTCAAGATCGACGAGATACAGATCACCATCAAGAGGGTCATCGAAGAGGCGAAGTTCGAAAGGAAGGCTCATGGGCTCCTGAGCGCGAAACCCTCCGGCGCCGTAGGCAAGCTCCAGCCCTTCTCCAAGAGCGCCGTCATCAAGGCCCTCTCCCACCCCATAAGGCGCGAGGCGGTGGCGGTCTTATACTACAAGGGCAAGTCCAGGTTCACGGACCTGAAGCTGGAGCTGGGGATCGAGGACGCCACCAAGCTGAGCTTCCACCTCCGGGAGCTCAAAGGCGCGGGACTGATAGAGCAGACGAATGAGCGCCTCTACTTCCTCAGCCCCCAGGGGGAGGAGGCCGTGAAGACCCTCATGTACCTGGAGAGGGGCGGTATCAGCTAGGGGGCCCCTTCGTCATGTTCGTCAGCTTTATCTTATAGAGCAGGGTGGCTCCGGCTGCAGGGTGGTTGAAGTCTACGACGAAGGTCTCCTCGTCGACCGCCCTTACTATCCCAATCTTTGGGTACAGCAGGACCCAGGCATAGGGCCTCACCTCCACGCGGAGGACGGCCTTCCCATCCATAACCCGTACGACGGAGGTGTTCCAGGAGGTCCCCGGGAAGGCCAGCCACATCCCCTCGGCAAGATCGTTCCTTATCGTCACGTTCTCCCCGCTGGATCCCAGGACAGTGACGTTCCATGGGAGGCCGCCATACTCGTAGCTCTCCCCTACGATGGGGAGGCTCCCGGTAGAGCCGTAGAACTCCTCGGGGCCCACCACCTCGATCAACGGGACAGCTGTCAGCCGCGGCAGGACCTCCATCAGCCTCTCGTCCCTGGGGCCGTAGCCTCTCTCCGGCGGTACATCCACCTCCCTCTCCTCTCCGATCCGCATCCCCACGACGGCCTCCTGGAGGCCGACAGGTATCGCCGGTGCCGAGCCGAGGGTGAAAGAGAGGGGCTTGAAGGGCCTCGCCATATTGAAGTACGGTACCTTCCTCACGGAGATGTTCCTTGTCGCCGTCTCGTAAGTGGTATCGAAGAGAGTTCCGTCCTGGAAGAATGCTGCATAGTCCACCTCCACCCCGTCCCCTGGGGCCGCTCCCCCCGCCTTCTCCCCGCCCAGGCAGCCGGCGATGAGGACTGCCACCAGGAGTACCGCAGTCAGGGCCCTCATCGGTTCAACTCCTCGTCTATGAGAACTTTTAGTTCGGACCCATCGAACTCCGAGATGCTCACCGATCCCACCGACCGCCTGCCGTTCACGAAGAAGGTCGGGGTGCCTGTAACCCCCAGCATCCTCCCGTCCCGCAGGTCCTGCCGCACATCGGCCTCCATTCTCTTGGATGCGAGACAGCCCTCGAATCCGTCTCCATTGAGCCCCGCCTCCCTGGCATAGCTCAGGAGGTTCTGGGCGGTGAGGTTCCCCTGGTTCTTGAAGAGCTGGAAGGCGTACTCCCAGTACTTCCCTCCCTCCTGGGCGCACCCGGCTGCCTCTGCTGCCATCTCGGCGCTGGGAAGACGGGGGTTCGGGAAGTCGCGGTAGACGACCCTCACCTTCCCCTTATACTCCTCCACAATCCTGTTGAGGGTCAGGAAGGTTATCTTGGTGTAGGGGCACTCAAAATCACCGAATACGACGACGGTCACCGGTGCGTCCTCGGGTCCCATGGAAGGGTCGTCCTCGGTGGCGGAGATGCGCCGGGCCTCATCTATACCTCCTCCGGTCGCATTGAGGACCCTGAGCCTGAAGATCAATCTCTCTCCGGCATAGGGCCGGTTGAAGTCCACCGTGAAGCTCTCCTCCCCGGCCTCCTTCACCAGGCCCATCTTGGGGTAGACGAGGACGAACTCGCCAGGGGCCACCTCTGCCATGAGGGTTATAACCTCCCCTGCCCCCACCACAGTGCTGTTCCAGGAGGTGCCCATAAGCCTCAGGGATGTCCCCAGCACCGGGTCGTGCTCCAGGGTGACGTCCGTAGAGTTAAAATCTAATACTGTCACATCCCACGGCAGCCCCTTGAACTTGACCCTCTCCCCCTTCACCGGGAGCCTAGCTGCTGCCTCCAGGAAATCTCCGGCCGATACCACCTCCGTCTTGGCCACTCTCACCCGCCGCGGGAGGACCTCCACCAGTCTCTCGTCCCTTGGACCATAGCCTTTCTCAGGCGGTACCTCCACCACCTTCTCCTCCCCGATCCGCATCCCCACGACGGCCTCCCTCAGGCTCTCCACCACCGGGGGCTGGGGGAGGGAGGCCAGAGAGGCGTTGGCCGTGATGTCAGCCTCCTCGGCCATGCCCGCCCGCAGGATCAGAGGCTCGTAGGGCCCCTGGGTCCTGAAGTACGGGTCCTTGGATAAAGAGCCATTGAGGGCCACGTCCTCATAGGTGGTATCGAAGATATCACCGCCCTGGAGGGTGGCGATGTATCCGATCTCCACCATATCGCCTACCCCCACCATCCGCTCCCCATTCCTTCCCCCAGTGCAGCCTGCCAGGAGGACCAGCACCAGGAGGAGCACGCCGGGCCTGAATCCAACCATAGAGCCTCTACCTTCCCTTGGCGTGTTATAAAACTTCCGTCGGTAGAAAGGAATATATCCTGCCCTTCGGACTCCTGACCATGGACAAGAAGGCAATATCTATGGTTGTCATCTTCTTGGTGGCCCTGGGGGCAGGCTACTACGCAGGCACCAGGAACGTCAGGGGCGGGGTATCGGTCCTCTTCTGCCCGGAGGACGACTGCATGGGGCAGACGGTGAAAGAAATGGACGGGGCAACCTCCTCAGTCCACGTGGCGGTTAGGTCCATCACCTCGCCAGAGGTCGCCAGGGCCCTCATGGAGGCCCATCAGCGAGGGGTTGACGTGCGGGTAGTGATAGGGCAGGAAGACCATGTCAACCCCCTGAGCCAGGACCCTATCCTGCGGGAGGCAGGGCTCAGAGTTAGGTACGACGGCAATAGTAAAGGCTGGATGAACGACAAGTTTGTTATCGTCGATGGGAGGGCAGTTATAACAGGTAGCCCAGACTGGACGGAGGAGGCGTGGCGGTACAATGACGAGAACCTCCTCATCATCTCCTCGGAGGAGACGGTAAAAGCATACGAGAAGGAGTTCGACGAACTCTGGTCTGGAGTATATGGTAAATAAAAAGAAAAGAAAAAGAGGGTGGGCGCTCTAAGACCTGAGCACCACCAAGTACCCGCCCGCCATGGGAATACCGACATCAGGGGAGTAGAACCTGTAGACACCGGCGTTGAGCTTCCGGGTCCCCTCAAAAGATCCGGGCACGATATCTTTCACTCCGCTGGAGCCATTTGCAGGGGCCTTTATATTGACTCCGCCCAGGGCATCTATGACGAAGGCGTGGTCCACCAGGTCCTTGTTTATGATGTTCACCCTCACTACGTCGCCCTCATAAGCCACCACTTGGTCGGGATAGAAATTCCCGTTCTCGATAGTCAGGAAATGGACGACTATGCCGCCGCCTGTTCCCGGAGGGGTGTTATGGCCCCTGACTTTGGCCTCTAGGTCCCCGAGCCGCGTATCCAAGGTTCCCAGCTTGCTCTTCAGCCCGCTCGCATCGCC
>JBBSVP010000110.1:0-5006 GCA_038046745.1 Candidatus Hydrothermarchaeota archaeon | reverse complement strand
GCAGGATCCAGAGTCCCGCATGATTGACCACTACACTACCGGGCTGCTTAATACCATTGCGCCTCATAATTTATATATGGGCTGATGTCAGTTGCTTATGTTTTTGGGGCGAAGGCCGCCGGAGGGGGTTTACATCCCTCTCCGGCGCACCTCCGGATGCAGAAGGCCACTCCCCCGGCATCTTACCTCTAGAGGCTGATTATATCTGGCCAAGGATGGGAAATATAACTCTTTTGAGTACATCCCCATAACTTCCAATGGACTTTCTTTTTCTTCTGGAGCGCTCATCTGGTAATTAAAATGCTTCTTATTTTGAATCTCTAGGATGTATCCAGCCTTCCACACCCTCCCCCCTTTCTTTCCACTCCACCGGGACTGTAGTGGTTTTTCGTGGTAAAATTCTACTTTGCGATCTACTGAGAAAAATCAAAAGGTATAAGTAGAAGAAGATGTAAAAGTTTCACGACTAATTATCATCTTACAAATACAAGAAGCTAAACATCATCGTACCGCTCCAATAGAAACAAGGGGGCCTCCCCGTCACCCCTTCGACCGAGTTGCTCGTCTGTAGATCAGATCTATAGCTTCATCCGGGTTCTTGTAATACTGCTGGACCACTCTGTGGATCTCCCCATGGTCGAGGTCCCCTTTTAATATTCCCTCTAAGATCGTCTTCCGCTTCCCCATCTCCTCATCTATCTCTTTAATGCTCTTCCCTGAGACCGTCGATAGTTCCTGTATAATCCTCCCGTTCAAGATCTTCATCTCAAGCTGTCCGGTCTTCGGATCGTGCTTGAAGAGGGTATTTGTCAGGATGTTGCCTCCCTCGCGCCCCCCTATCTCAGCCACTTCGAAGACCTTCCTCACAAGCTTCCCCCCGTCGATGGCCCTCTTCTGGGCCACGATGAGGTCCAGGGCAGGGATCATCACATCCGGGACGTTCATGGGGTGATTCTGGAGCCTCGTCAGCGCCTCGCGGGCGCTGTTGGCGTGGACCGTGGCCATACAGCCGTCGTGGCCCGTATTCATGGCCGTGAACAAGGTCAGCGCCTCCTCTCCTCGGACCTCCCCCACTATGATCCTGTCAGGGCGCATACGGAGGGCGTTCTTCAGGAGGGCGTCCATGGTGACCTCGTTCTTTTTACCAGGCTCCGAGGGCTTCGTCTCCATGGGGATCCAATGCTCGTGCTTCAGGTTTATCTCCATGGTATCCTCGATGCTCACGATCCGCTCCCCCTCAGGAACGAAAGAGGAGAGGGCGTTGAGGGTCGTCGTCTTGCCGCTGGCAGTGCCCCCCACGATGAGGATGTTGGCAGGCTTGAATCGGAGCCCCTCCACCACGAGCCAGAGGAAGGCGGCCAGGCGGGCGTCCAAGGTACCGTACCTGACCAGGTCGGCTATGGTCAGGGGCACCTCCCGGAACATCCTTATGGTAAGGGTCGGCCCCCTGGGAGAGACCTCGGGGAGGGTCGCATTCGCCCTGGATCCATCGGGCAGCCTCCCGTCCAAGAGGGGGCATCCGCCGTCCACCACCCTCCCCGAGTACCTGGCTATCCTCTGGATGATCTCCCGCGCCTCCCCCTCCTCCAGGGCGACGTCCGTCTTTGTCATCCCTTTCTTCCTGTGGAAGACGAAGACGGGCGTCCCTGCGCCGATGACCATGATCTCCTCTAGGTCTTCGGAGAGGAAGAAGGGGGTGAGCTTCCCGAGGGCGCACTCCTCGTGGACGAGCCTCTCTATCTCCCCGTCCTTCACACCGCCCCCGAGCTCCTTCTTGAGGAGGGCCTTTAATTCTTCGATCCCCTCGGTGGTGACAACGAACCTCCCCTTCAACAGCTCCCTGGCCTTCTGGGCGATATCTTTGTCCATCGCAACAGCTCTACAGGGTCAGTCCTATCGACCTGGCCATCCCCGAGACCCCAGCCTGGACCACGAAGGAGACCGCTATCAGCACCCCCGCCATAAAGATGGCCACAGCCACGTTCCCCTTCTTCACCTCTGCCATCTCATCGATCCCCTTCGTTATGCTGTCGAAGATCCTCACCGCCAGGTATATGGCCACCACGGCCAGGACGATGCTCACGACCACCTGGACGACGCCCGCCACGATGGGGTAGAGATAGCTTCCCAGAGGCGCCCCAACGGGGAGCCTCACCAGGGCCATGGTCAAGCCCCCTACCCCGGACTGGACGACGTTGGCTATGGAGAGGACGACGGCTATCATGAGGATGGCCACGGCGCAGTTGCCTTGTTTGAGTTCCTTCTCCACCTCGATGCCCCTCACGATCTCACCGAAGAGCCTTATCCCTATATATATCGAAACCATGGCCAGGATCAAGCCCACCAACAGCTGGAGGAAGCCCAGACCCAGACCCACGAACATGCTGGAGACTGCCACGACACCACCTCGGGAGAGAGATACTTTGCCGCCCCGGTATAATAAACCTTTCCACGCCCCCCTCTTCCATCACAGGGCCCAACTTATATAATATAGTATATAGCTAGTCTGGAGCATGAAGGCCCAGCTCTCTCTCACGCCGGCGGAGGCCAAGAGGCTCATAGCCAAAGGGGTGCGCCAGCACCCCCAGGTGGAGAGGGCCCTGCAGGAAGGCACAATAGCCGTGGCCATGGGCGCCACCAACGCCTACGTCCTGGAGGAGCTCCTGGGGAAGGGGATCGAGAAGGAGCGGTACGTGGCAGGCTTCATCGACGGCGAGGGGGCCTGCGTGGTACCGGGGGAGGCAAGGCTCCAGGGAAACGTCCTGGAGAGAGGGGTGGAGCGGGAGGCCGAGATGGGTGAGGTGGTGCGACGGATGGGCCCCAACGACGTCTTCATAAAGGGCGCAAATGCGCTGGACGTCCAGGGCGTGGCAGGGGTGATGCTCGCCAGCGAGACGGGAGGGACCATCGGTGCGGTCCTGGGCGCCATCAAGGCCCGGGGGGTGAGGCTCATCATACCGGTGGGGCTGGAAAAGCTCATCCCGGGGTCCGTGGGGGACGCCTCCCGGCTGGCCGGCATATATGGGATGGACTACTCCGCGGGGGTGCCGGTGGGGCTGATGCCCATCCATGGGGAAGTCGTCACTGAGGTGGAGGCCTTCCAGATACTGACCGGCGCCAAGGCCGTACCGATAGGCTCCGGCGGAATGGGGAGCGGTGCCGGTGTAAAGACCTTCGTGGTCATGGGTAGCGAAGAAGCGGTGAAGAGGGCCATCGCCCTGGTGGAAGGGATAAAAGGGGAGAGGGAGCTGGAGCCCATCAGTGGGGACTGCGGCAGATGCGTCTATACCAACTGCCCCAGGAGCGGGAGGCGGAGATGAGGCATGTACTGCCTGGGGATCGAGGGGACGGCTGAGAAGCTGGGGGTTGGGATCGTCTCTTCCGAGGGCGCGGTCCTGGCCAACGTGACGGAGTACCAGCCCCTCACCAGGGGGATCCACCCCAGGGAGGCCGCCCAGCACCACGCCGAGAAGATGCGTGGCTGCATCAAGGCTGCCACGAAAGAGGCGGGGATGGGCCTCCGGGAGATGGGCCTGGTGGCCTTCTCCCAGGGCCCGGGCCTGGGCCCCTGCCTGAGGGTGGCGGCCGTCTCGGCCAGGACGATAGCCCTGCGCTACAGCCTCCCCCTCATAGGGGTCAACCACTGCATCGCCCACGTGGAGGGGGGGAGGCTCTTCACCAAGGGCGAGGACCCCCTCACCCTCTACGTCTCTGGAGGCAATACCCAAGTCATAGCCTACGCCGATGGACGTTACAGAGTTTTCGGGGAGACTCTGGACATAGCCGTTGGTAACTGCTTGGATCAGTTCGCCAGGGGGGCAGACCTGAAGGTCCCGGGGGGCCCCGTCGTGGAGCAGTTGGCAGCTCAGGGCGATTATTTCCCCCTGCCCTACGTAGTCAAGGGGATGGACCTGAGCTTCTCGGGCCTCCTGACGGCCGCCCTGGAGGCCGCCAAGAGCCGCAGGATCGAGGACGTCTGCAGGAGCCTCCAGGAGACGGCCTTCTCCATGCTCGTGGAGGTGACGGAGCGGGCGTTGGCCCAGACGCGCAAAAAGGAGGTGATGCTGGTGGGGGGCGTGGGCGTGAACAAGAGGCTCCAGGAGATGCTTGCCTCCATGGCAGACGAGCACGGCGTCAGACTGCTCCTCCCCCCCAGGGAGATTATGGGGGACAACGGGGTGATGATCGCGTGGCTGGGGCTCCTCATGCACAACGCAGGGACACAGCAGAGGCTTGAAGAGACGGTCGTAAGGCAGAGATACAGGACCGATGAGGTCGAGGTCCTCTGGCGCTAGCTACCGCTTCCTCATCAGGCCCCTGAGAAGGTCGTCGAAAACCTCCAGTAGGTTGAGCCCCTTACGGTCCAGCCGGTAGCTCTCTCTGGAGCCGCGGATGAGGGACGGCTTCTTCAGCCTGTTGAGGTGAAAGTCGAGGGCACCTCCCTTCTTCCCGAAGATCTCGGCGAGGGTGGCGTACTTCACCCCGTCCGCCAAGCGCTCCTTGAGGAGCCAGAGGGTCCTGACCCAAACTTCTCCTATTGTAGTGCAGCTATAATGAAGAAAAATAAAATAAAAGAAAAAAAGAGAGTTCAGGGCAGCGTTGAGTCGAAAAGTGGACCATCGTCCACAGCCGCAGCCCCGCTCTGATCGTGGGGGACGCTCACCTGGGCCGTACCGCTACAGGCGCCGCCGTTGCCGTCATCGGCGGTGAGCGTGATGTGATAGACCCGCCCGTTCCTGCCCCCTGCCCGCTCCGCCCTCACCTGCGCCGTACCCGTCCCCACCCCGGTGCCGTCCGGCGACGTGTCGCCGTCTCCGAGGCCGTTGGTGGGTTCATCCTGGAAGATGCTCGTCACCGTAATGGTGACAGCATCGCCATCGACATCGGTCGCGCCCAGAGCCCCGGCGATGGGGCGCATCTTGTGGTTCGGTGGCCACAACGTGACGGCACCCGCGACGGTACAGACCGGCGGGTCGTTGACCGGATTCACGGTCACCGTCACTGTG
>JBBSVP010000109.1:0-2094 GCA_038046745.1 Candidatus Hydrothermarchaeota archaeon | reverse complement strand
TGCGGCCGACCTCGGAGACCGCCATCTACCCCATGTTCAAGGTCTGGATACGATCGCATTCGGACATGCCCCTCAAGATCTACCAGGTGGTCAACACCTTCAGGTACGAGACGAAGCACACCAGGCCCCTCATAAGGCTCCGGGAGATCACGACCTTCAAGGAGGCCCACACCGCCCACGCCTCCCGGGAGGACGCCGAAGGCCAGGTGGGGGAGGCCGTCGGCATCTACAAAGCCTTCTTCGACGCCCTCTGCATCCCCTACACCGTCAGCCGCCGCCCGAACTGGGATAAGTTCCCTGGGGCCGAGTACACCGTGGCCTTCGACACCCTCTTCCCGGAGGGGAGGACCCTCCAGATCGGGACGGTGCACAACCTGGGGCAGAACTTCGCCAGGACCTTTGGGATCACCTTCGAGAATTTGAAGGGGGAGCAGGAGCACGTCTACCAGACCTGCTATGGCATCTCGGACAGGGTGATAGCCTCGCTGCTGGTGGTCCACGGCGATGACGGCGGACTCTGCCTCCCACCCGTGGCCGCTCCAATCCAGGCCGTCATCATACCCATCTGGTTCAAGGGGAAGGGCGACGAGGTCAACCAGGAGGTAACCAAGCTCAAGGAGGAGCTGGCCGGGTTGCGAATACACGTGGACGACCGGGAGCTGAGGCCCGGGAATAAATTCTACGACTGGGAGCTGAAGGGCGTCCCCCTCAGGATCGAGGTGGGGCCCAAGGACATCGAGGGAGGGCGCGTCACGGTCGTCAGGCGGGACACCGGCGAGAAGGGCGCGCTGCCCAGGGCCGGGATAAAGGAGGGCGTGGAAAAACTGCTGGAGGATATAGCCAGGAGCCTTCGAGAGAGGGCCTGGAAGGAGATGGAGTCGCGCATCTCCACGTGCGCCAGCCTGGAGGAGGCCGGGCGCACCCTCAAGGAGAAGGGAGGGATCGTCCGGGTCGACTGGTGCGGAGAGGAGGCCTGTGGCAAAGGGATAGAGGAGCGCCTCGACACTGACATCCTGGGGACCATCGAGGAGCAGCCCAATGGGCTATGCGCGGGCTGCGGTCACGAAGCGAAGCACGTCATCCAGCTCGCCAGGACCTTCTAGCCAGGACCCTTCAGATTGAAGTATACCCAGAGGGACCCTACCACCAGGAAGACGGCTATCCCCAGGAGGAGGGCCCTGGTGACTCCCACCCTGGGGGCGAAGTATATCACCGCCAGTATGTAAGGCACCCACACCACCGCGCTGGTGTAGAGGGCCGACTTCGCTGTCGCGGCCACCGACTCGGGACCCGCCGTCCGCCCGATGAAGTAGAAGGATATCACGGTCACGGCCGGGAAGACGATGACGAGGCCCGAGAGGAAGGGGCGGCCCATCTCGGCCATGAGGACCACCAGGGTCACCGTGATCCCGCCGGTGAGGAAGTAGGCCAGATAGCGGAGCATGGTGGCGATTCGGCGGGAGGGGTTAATTAGGTTTGGGTTGGGCTGGCTTTGCACCCTCAGAACATAAGTTTAAATATAGTAGAACTCCCTTACGCTGTTAACAAAAAGGGAGTGAATTGGTGAAAACAGTTTTCATTTTTTCATTGGTTTTTGGCCTCTTGCTGTCGCAAACGGTTGCTGCTCAGTCCGCATGGACATGGGAGAACTATGAGGGGGTCACGCGGTGGCACGTGGACGTCAAAGACGATGAGACCGGGTGTGGCGGCGGGGACGTCATGAAGTCTTATACTGTGGTCATACAGCACAATCATCAGATTGCGGATATAGGGGACATGGGCCACGGCAAGACACAGGGGGTTTTCAAAGGCAATACGCTCACCCTGCCTGCCAGGACCATTCGCGATGGCATAGGCTCTTCAAAACTCTCTGTTGCGGACGTGGATTTTTCCCCTGATTGCTCTGGGTTCGTCGGGTACTATACTTGGCAGTATGCTGATTCCTCCATGAGCTGCAGCGGCAACACCAAAGTGTGGGGAAAAAGGTTGGACGGCAAGGGATGTCCTGCAGCAGTGCAGAAAAGCGCTGAGCAGCAGCGCCAAGAACTCGCTGACATCCGCGCGAATCCGGATATTGCGGACAAGGAGCGCAGA
>JBBSVP010000108.1:0-1821 GCA_038046745.1 Candidatus Hydrothermarchaeota archaeon | reverse complement strand
TCCGCTCTCCACCTCCCTGGCTAGACCCCTCATAGCCCTGAAGGTGGTGGAGGTGGCCCGGAAGGTGAGTGCTAACGCATTGGCCCACGGGGCCACGGGCAAAGGGAACGATCAGTTCCGGTTCGAAGCCGTCTTCAGGTCCAAGGCCCCGGACCTGAGGATTATAGCCCCTGTTCGGGAGCTCAATCTGACGAGGAAAGAGTCCATAGCCTACGCCAAAGAAAAAGGCATCCCTGTACCCGTCGATCTGGCCAAGCCTTTTTCTGTGGACGAGAACCTCTGGGGCCGATCCATAGAGGGCGGGATCCTCGAGGACCCGGACACGGTGCCGCCGGAGGAGATCTTCCAGTGGACCAGGGTAAGGGCGGAGAAACCACAGGTGGTGGAGGTGGCCTTCGAGGGGGGCGTGCCCGTTGCCATGGATGGGAAGGCCATGGGACCGGTGGATCTGATAACCAAGATGAACGAGGTGGCCGGGCGGCACGGGGTGGGGCTGGTCGATATCGTGGAGGACCGCATCCTGGGCCTCAAGGCCCGGGAGAACTACGAGTGCCCGGCCGCCATCGCACTGCTGACGGCCCACAGGCAGCTGGAGCAGCTGGTCCTGACACGGAGGGAGCTGAGGTTCAAGGAATCTGTGGATTCCGCCTGGGGCGAGCTCATATACCAGGGGCTCTGGACCGAGCCCTTGCGGGAGGATCTGGACGCCTTCATCGACAACACCCAGGGGAGGGTGACGGGCACCGTCAGGCTGAGGCTGGAGAAGGGGTCCTGCCGGGCCATCGCCCGCTCCTCCCCCTACGCCCTCTACTCCAAGGAGCTCGTCTCCTTCGACGAGAAGGGCCTGGACCAGCGGGAGGTAGAGGGGATGCTCAAGTACCACGCCCTGCAGGCTGAGATGTACGAGAGGGTGAAGAAGAAGTCCTAAAGTGCAGGGCCTCGTCCTAAGAGAAGTCAGAACCCGAAGTCTTTTCTTGTATAGATTTTGCCTGCCTTCGTGTTCTCCTCGAACTCAAGGAGCCTTTTGTACAGCTTTGTCTTTCTCAGGGCCTCGATCTCCCTCGTCATCTCCCCACCACAAACTCATCGTGCAGCGCCTTCGCCACCGTCTTGGCGTCCTTCCGGCCCACCACGAAGGAGATGTTCACCTCGCTGGAGCCCTGGGCTATCATCAGGACGTTGACATCGGCCACGGCCACGGCCGTGAAGACCCTGGCCGCCACGCCCTTCGTCCCCTGCATCCCAGCCCCCACGATGGCCACCGCCGCCACCTCGGGGTTGTAGTGGATCTCCCTCACCACGTTCCTGGCCACGAACTCCCGCTTGATGGTCTCTACCGCCCGTTCAAGGTCGCTCCTGGTTATCACGATGGAGATGTTGACCTCGCTGGAGCCCTGTGAGATCATCAGTATGTTCACCTTGGCTTCCGCTAAGGCTCCGAAGACCTTGGCCGCCACGCCGGGTACGCCTATCATCCCCACCCCCGAGATGGTGAGGAGGACCAGGTTCTCCATGACGGTGATGGCCTTGACCGTCTCCCCGATCTTGTCCTGCTTCCTCACGATGAGGGTCCCCGGGTTCTTGGGGTTGAAGGTGTTCCTCACCCTCACAGGGATGCCCTTCTCCATGGCAGGCTCGATGGTCTTGGGGTGGAGCACTTTGGCCCCGAAGTAGGCCAGCTCCATGGCCTCAATGTAGGAGATCTCCTTTATGATCCTGGCCTCCTTCACCAGCTTGGGGTCCGTGGTCATCATCCCGTCCACGTCGGTCCAGATCCAGATCTCCTCCGCCTCCAAGGCCGCCCCCAGGATGGCTGCGGTG
>JBBSVP010000107.1:2876-6124 GCA_038046745.1 Candidatus Hydrothermarchaeota archaeon | reverse complement strand
AGCTGCAACTTCCGGTGCCTCCACTGCCAGAACTTCTCCATCTCCCAAACCGACTTTGAGGAGGGGAGGGCTGGCCTGGAAGGGCACACCCAGGAGTACCTGCCGGAGCGCGTAGTGGCCTTGGCCGAGAAGCTGGGGTGCCGGGGCGTGGCCTGGACCTACAACGAGCCCACCATCTGGTTCGAGTACACCTACGACTCCGCCCGATTGGCAAGGGAGAGGGGCCTCTACACGGCCTACGTGACCAACGGCTACATGACGGAGGACGGCCTGGGGGCTATTGCCCCTTACCTGGGGGCCTACAGGGTGGACGTGAAGGCCTTCACAGATGCCTTCTACCGGGAGGTCTCCTCCGCCAGGCTGAAGCCGGTCCTGGAGAGGGTCGAGAGCGCCGTGAAGAAAGGGATACATGTAGAGCTCGTCTATCTTGTAATTCCTACCAAGAACGACCGGGAGGAGGAGCTCCAGCAGTTCGTGGAGTGGGTGGCCGGGCTGAGCAAGGACATACCGGTCCACTTCACCCGCTTCCATCCCGACTACAGGCTGACGGGCCTCCCACCGACGCCCGTCGGGACCCTGGAGAGGGCCCGGGAGATAGGGCTGGAGAGGCTCCGTTACGTATATACGGGGAACGTCCCTGGGCACGAGGGGGAGAACACCTACTGCTACAACTGCGGGTCCCTCCTCATCGAGAGGTGGGGCTTCATGGTCAGGAAGATGGAGATAACGGAGGAGAACCGCTGCCCCAGCTGTGGGGCAATGATAGCAGTGGTCAGATAATGTACCGCCTGCCCAAGGGGATGAGGTACTCTACCCTGGAGGAGAGGAGGTCCTTCTACAGCGAGGAGTTCTCTCTAGCGGGCGTGGCCTCCTGGCTGGGTAGACGGGAGAACACGGTCTTCGCCGTCATCCTTGGGAGGCATACCGGGATATATACCTATTTTTACACATTTTACAGTATAAATTTATATAGGGGTTCGAACAATAGATTACACGTATAAAGAAAGAGGAGGTGAAATGCGATGAGCGTCTGCTTGAATTATCGGGGCAGACACTTCTGCTTGGAGGCCTGGACCATAGCTCTTGCTTGCATCTTTATACTCGGAGCTCTGGCGCTGGGACTCAGCATGAGGCCCGTATCAACACCCACGGCTTCCGAGTTCGTGCAGGTCTCTGAGGCGCCCCTCGAGGTAGCTCCAATTACCCCGGAGGTTACCATACCCAAGTCTATGGAGCCACTCGGCTTTGTAGAGGAGAGGCACATGGACGATGAGCTGGTGCTGACGGCAGTGACGGTAGGGGGCTCTGAGAGAGTGGTAGAGGCCCAGCACATGGGAGCTGCAGTAGAGGATGATCTCCGTATGGAGAACCCCGATATAGCAGCCAGCTATGGCCTGCTGTGGCCATACTAGAGGGCGGCTGAAGACCGCCCAGTTCTCTTTTTTTTTATTTTTAAACAGATATTTTATTATATTATATCGTCCAATTCTTAAGTCGTCATGGATCGCGGTAGGGTCCTCACATACTTCGGCGACGGGGAGGGCAAGACCTCCGCTGCCCTCGGGCACGCCGTCCGCGCCCTCGGGCACGGGAAGAGGGTCGTCATAATCCACTTCATGAAGGGGCGGGAGGAGGTGGGGGAGTACCGGTTCTTCAAGGGCATGAAGGGCGTGGAGGTCCACCTCTGCGGCCACCCCCAGTTCCTGGTGGGGGGGCGCTTCAGGGAGGAGCACCTCAGGCGGGTGAAGGAGGGGCTCAAGATAGCCGAGGAGGCGGTGGAGGGGGGGAGGTGCGACCTCCTGGTGATGGACGAGGTCCTCTACGCGGCCATGTTCGGGCTCATCGAGGACAAAGCTCTCGTCGCTCTCCTGGACAGGGCCATAGAACGGGGCATACACGTGGTCCTCACCGGGAGGAACCCCAGCGAAGAGGTCAGGAAGCGCTCCGACATCCTCACCCAGACCGTCAAACTGAAGCACAGCTACGACGTGGAGAAGAAGACGATTGAGGTGATAGACTACTAGGGCTGGTTGGCATGGGTTACATTAGCTTGCCCAAGTCATTTATCATCTGGGGAATTTCATCTTCAACAATCTTTTTGATCTTTTGGTAATGCTCACGATTGTTGGTTCCATCTCCCTTCCTGCAAGCGTCCAAATAGTCATCCAACTCCTTCCTGAGCCTCTTACTGCCGAGATATTGAAAATTGCCCAATTGGTCCCTTAGTTTCTCATAAAAACCACCACGAATAGGATCTTCATCTAGTCGAATCGGATAGTATAATTTCTCAAGTCGTAGTTCTATATATCGTATCTTTCGGTCTTTTCGTGTTTCTTCAAGAATTTCGTGGGTTGCTTTTGCGTAATAAGCTGTTATAACCACTAATATGATTGTTGCACTTGCAGTTAAGGCATCTGCGAGTCCCATATAAACTCTCATCATGGACACCAATACAGCCCATAGAACTATCGCAATAAGGACATTTGCAGCTTCTTTCAAAATAGAAGAGAACTTTGAGAGTTCCATAACATTCACCCCTTCGAGATGAACTCCCCCACCCTCCCCCGGGCCTCCTCCCTCTTCGCCTGGTGGACCTGGAGGAACCGCACCACCCTCTCGGCCAGCTCCTTCTTGTGATCGCCGCAGAGGAGCTCCCCCTTCCGGCACCGAACTGCGGAGTCCACCACCTTCGCATCGTCCTCCTCGAAGAGGTAGTAAAAATAATGCTGTATCGGGCATATATCCGGATTCCCGCCCTTCTTCCGGTGCTCCTCGACGGTGGGCTGCCCGCCGGTGAAGGCGCTCATCACCTTCTTCCTGGCCGCCTCCGGGGGGTCCGTGGTGTAGATGCTGGAACCGGGGAGGGAGGCGGACATCTTCCCTGTGCCGGTGAGGGATGGGAAGAACTTGCAGTGGATGAGGGCCGGTTTGGGGTAGCCCAGGAAGGGGGCCACGTCCCTGGTCACCCGGAAGTGGGGGTCCTGGTCTATGGCGCAGGGTATGAGCACAGGCACGGGCTTCCCCTGCCGCTCAGACTCCAGGAAGGCGGGGGCAGACTGGATGCAGGTGAAGAAGATGAGGCCTATGTTGCTGCTCTGGTCGAAGCCGAAGACGGCCTTGGCGGTGGAGAAGGTCACCCTCTTGGCCACCTTAAGGGCCAGTTTGTAGAGTCCGTCTATATGCTCGGTATCCACCAGGATCTCGGTCTTCTCCGGGTCGAAGCCCAGGGCGATGACGTCCAGGGCGTT